>CAIUYS010000288.1 GCA_903903365.1 uncultured Methylococcaceae bacterium | reverse complement strand
TTGACTCCGGATCGGTATCGTTGGCAAGTACATTAATAGTAACCGCCTGTCCTTTCCTGGTTGTCGCCGTGTCATTATTTGCAACCGGTGGATTTACGTTGATTACTGACACCGTTACCGTAGCCAAATTGGAAGCTAGGCCCGTCGCGTCTTTTACTCTGTAGGTAAATGTGTCTGTTCCAACAAAATTCGGCACCGGTGTGTATAAAACACTACCGTCAGCATTCAGAGCCGCATTACCATTAATAGGCCCCGCAACAATAGTAACAGAACCCGGCACGATGTTTGACTCCGGATCGGTATCGTTAGCAAGTACATTAATAGTAACCGCCTGTCCTTTCCTGGTTGTCGCTGTGTCATTATTCGCAACCGGCGGATTTCCTCCGATGTTGGCCACAGTGATGACAGCGTTGGCTGATGCCTTCGATAGATCAGCTTTGTCGTCGGTCACGGTGAACGCAATGGTCACAGTGCCGGAGAAGTTGGTTGCCGGAACAAACACAAGGTTCGCCGCTTGCACGGCGTTGACTGGGACGCCAACTACCACCGGAGTCATACCATCCGCCAAGAACAGAATGCCTTGTGCGGACGGCGGCAGTGTTATTATGGTGACCTGGGTGACCACGCCATCAACATCGGTACCGGTAAGCGCTACCGGAATCCGGGTGTTTTTATTGCCGCTCGCTTTCGTAGGATTGGCCACCGGGACGCTATTAATATGAAAATAGGCAGCCCCCCCCTTGCCCGCATTTGGGGTAAAAGCAATCCCCAACACCCCGCTCAAAACTAGCTCACCCCCGTAATCTATAAACAAGCTACTCGGAAAGGGAAAAGAAAGATAATTATCTACCTTGGCCGCCAAATTCCAGGTTGAACCTTCATCATTGGTTGTCCAAAGGTACAGCTTTTGCTCCGTTGCATCTGGCGACCGGAATGAAGACCAAAAGATATTGCCATTACTGTTATCCAAGTAACCCAGTATCGGTGGAATCTTTTCTGTGTAGGGTACCGGCTCTGCCGATGCTTCAGCCCCGCTCAGATCATGATTGGCCCGTTGACCAAAGAGACCTCCGGGCGGAATAACATCCGTGTCCGGAAGCCACACGCAGTGGGTGGGGGTGAACACTATGTCACCGGTACGTGTAGTCCATGAACTCGCGATGGATTTCCAATTTGGATAATAATTATTAATCTGGTTGAGCGGAGTATTATCGGGTGGTACTGGCGACCGTCCATCCCATGCGACAATTCCGTTCTCTGTACCATCATCCCCAAACAAAATGTAAACCCATTTATTATAAGGGTTATAACGTATGCCGTGTATATGTGAAGTTTGATGACCGCTGGTATTCCACTCGATTACTTTAGACCAAGTGTCACCCAAATCAGTCGATTTCCACAATCTAACCCAATCACCGTTGCCACCGGACACGCGGCTTGGGTTAACGTTGTACTCCCCAAAAAACAGCACAGTGGCACCATCGATAGTAGCGACACTTAAAGAAGCTTGGTGCATAGTGCGGATGTCACTCGGTTGAACACCGTTGCGCTCACCGATGTTCATAATCGCCTGTTTGTTGTCGAAATTGGGGGGATTATTACCGACTTTATCCTGAGCTGTCCTCAGTTTATATAAGTATCCCTTAGTATTCAAACCGTTCCTCGTTGAGAATATAATATTACCATCGGGTAGTCTCCACATGTCACGAATAACCGAATAAGAATATGGGCCTAGCGTAACCTCGCTGCCCTTGGGTTTAAGCAGTTCGGTATAGGTGCTCTGATAGACTTTAGGACTGATGCCAGGCACAGTGGAAAACTTAACAATTTGGCGTGCTGCATCGCCGTAATTATTATCAGTACCCCACTGATAAACATTACCGTCAATAGCAGTTTCTTCAAATTGTATACTTTTTTGAATGCCCTCAATAAAAGTGAGATTGGGTGCAGCTTGGACAAAAGGATTAAAAATAAATACAAGCGCAACAACTAGTAATACAACCCTATTTACAGCGAAAGCGTTTGTACCATTATTAATGAGTACACATTCTCTTGAATTTGTATTTACACGCGAGTGGGTAGCAATACCTGCGTAGATATAGGCATACTTTGAAAGTAAATGGTTTTTCATGTCGCTACCTTTGCTTTTTTTTAAATAAAGTGGATTCAATTAATTTGAGTAATAATTCCTTTTTAGCTGAAATAAACAATAAACCATAAGAAGCTAAAAAACAATACGTATAACTACTAGGTTCAGTTGACTTTTAATCAATCCGGTACAATAAGCAGTTTTGAATGAAATGAAGCGGTTGAAATGAAGCGGTTGAAATTAAGCTATGAAGAGTGGACTCATATTTTGTCAAGCTTAAAAAGATTACCTGGAGTTCATATCGGTTTACCGGATATTTGTAGGCAGTTTCTTAATGCCATTTTGTGGATATTACCTACGGGAGCACAGTGGGCGTGTATTACCGTCAAAGTAGGGTAAATGGAATAGCTTCTTCAAGCGTTTTTCACGTTATGCTTCAGCCGTTTTAGCAGGCAAAGCTTACGACACCAATGAGTTGCTGGAGTGGTTAGCCAGTCGTGAAATAAAAGCGGTTATTCCACCTAAATCGAACCGAAAAGAAGTTGTGAGTGTGATTTTTGGTTTAATAAGGAGCGGCATGCCATTGAATGCATGTTCGGTAAGCTCAAGCACTATCTCAGAATTGCTACGAGATATGAGAAATAATCTATTAATTACCTGGGGATGCTATCACTTTCCGCTTTACTTCTATGGTTGAGATGAAATGTCAACAGAACCTATGTCATCAATTACCTATCTAGGTAATTGATGACCTATTTATAGGGTGATTTTAGCTAATTGTTTGCCTCAGACTTCTTAAGTTATTACGGTAAAAATTCTTTTTACTGCGTCCTCTATTGGAAACAAAATAATCAATATCATCATTTATAGTGTTTATAAGATGTGCCAAGGGGAAAAAGAACATTACTTATGCTTAAAAATCTTAACACAGGTTGCTTGGCACACTGTTTGCTGTATGTTGGTAACATTTATACATTATCGATTAACTGACTGTTTGTATGGAGAATGTCATCTGTACGTTAATTATGCAAGTGCCTTTATTTTTGTGGGATGAATCAAAAGAGTTCTTCACTTGATTGTCAAGGTGTCCAATATTGATTAAGTCAATTTTTATCAATGTATTATTTGTTTTATTGAGCGCCTCCTTTAATTTAAAAATTGCTAGGGTTTGGAGTTGAGTTCCCCGTTGGGGGAAAAGTTTATGCTGGATTGGTAATGGTTATACTCTGCCCAGTCATGTTTGCGAATTCCTGGTCGAGTCGTTTTATTTGCGGGTAAGTCGTGGAAAAAAGCGGATAGCAAGCTATGTAATAGTTTCCGCAACACCGCTAGTGGATAACATAACTCGACCAGGAAGCCGCAAACATGACCGCACGGAGTAAATATTTACCATATCACTACAGCTGCTAGTGGGTAGAGGCGCGAGTCGACTACCCCATTTAAATAATTACCGAGAAGAGGTAACGTCATGAAAAAAATCTTATATGTATTAGGAATTATTCTTTTGGCTGTGTCAGCCGTGCTTTTTATGAAGAACTATTGGAAAGAAGAAATTATCGCATCAATTAATCAAATTATCGAAGAAAAATTCACTGCCGTTGGTCTGATATCTAATTCCGAGGTAGGTTATCCGGGAGCCAGTGTAACCAATGCATTCGTAGCGATGAACCCCTATATGGTAAGGGTTCGGGGAGCATTAATAACAAGGGGGTTAAATGGTGCGTCCCGCGCGTTTGACTTTAGCGGTAATGTACCTTTTGTAGATCCAAGGACGGGCACGGCCTCACCACAAACGATACAAGCATGGGATCCCGTTTTTGCAAAACTTCGTAACCTATGCTGTTCCTACAATCTTAGTAGCGATGATATAAAGAATGACGGATTTCCTGGTAGAGTCGAGAAGCAAACTATAAACGGTATTCCGACTACTATGGTCAGATACAACGCCTATGATGGTATTACAGAAGGAAAGTGCAGATCACAGATCGTTGGTTATGAAATACCGCCAAGAACCCATATCCGGTTAGAAACCGAAGTTGCCTTTGGCAATGCGGATGGCGTTAATGACTGGACACTAACCCCGTCGGCGCGCTGGGCAGGCAGTGGTATTGACAATGGCGGTAGTCCGGTAGCTTTTCAGGGCCTGACATCTGCCAACACTAACAACCTCCTCAATTTCCATGTAGACACCGATAATTTAGATGCCACGAAGCTGATGATTTATATCGTTCAAAATGTTGGACCCGCCATGGGTGGAACTGAAATTGTCAGGGTTCATGGGCTTTCCAGGCATACCATGATCCCTATTGTGGTTGAGGCGTTCCTGGATGAACGGACAACGGCGAACGGCGGCAAAGGGGTCACGCAAATCTGGGTTAATAACGTACTCGTATTTGAAAAGGCTGGTCAAAATCTTCCAGCGGGGGATATGGAACCCCCAAGTTTGCGTTTTGGCGCATATCTTTGGAACGAATCGGCTCCTTATAAATATACGCGTGCTATCTTTTTTAAAACAGCAAGGTTATTGGTGTTTCCCGTAAACACAACTGCTGCTGACACGACGCCCCCATCAGTCCCTTTGAACCTTCAGGCAACCTCCCCTGGTTCATCAACAGTAAATCTTTCATGGACTGCTTCAACTGACAATGTGGGTGTTGCCGGTTACAGAATCTATAGAGATGGTACACAAATCGGGACGAGTACAGTGGCCAGCTTAACCGATAATGCCGTTACTGGAGGAACAACATACGGCTACACGGTCAAAGCCTCCGATATTGCCGGCAATCTCTCCGCTGCAAGCCAAACGGTCACGGTTACGGTTAATAATACGCCACCGGCGGCGGCGAAGCTCAGTATAAGCTCCATCTCCGCAAGCAGCATAACCGCCAACAGCGCCAAGATTAAGTGGACTACTAATGTTTCGTCCAGTGTTGTTGTTTCTTATGGTAATACTACTAACCTTGGTTCTTCCTATAGTCATACTGCGCTGACGACGAGCCATTCAGCGACTATTACCGGATTGTCTCGCCAGACCAAGTATTACTATAAAATCACAGCCACTACAAAAACGGGGGACGTTGCCACGTCTCTGCTTGGTAACTTCACAACTGCTCGTAGGTAAAAGCAAAAAAGGCCAACACTTGACTCGCTCTCATGTGACTTCTGTCAGTGTATCCATGTGTTGGCCGGATGGTTCGCAGTTACGGTGTCAATGGGTAATCTTTATTTTATGAAAGTTCTTAAGTAGGAAGCTACGGTAGGGTCTGTTTAGAATGACTATGCTTTGAGGAGTCCGAACTCATTTCTGTGTCAGTAGTCTGCCAAATCTATCCCAGATAGCTTTACTCCAGAAAAATCATCTGATACACGAAAAATCTGAAAATATGCAAAGGGTACCAAGCTATAGTTCGTCACCCAAAAGGTGAATGGTTTAAACAATACAGCGTACTGATCTATTGCTCTATTACGTGTCTTTCGTCCTTTTTGTGGACTAATCGCCATTTTTAGGTTTATTTTTGTTGCAGGACAAAAATTTCTTTTACGAGCAATCCAAAAAAAGCCATGTCATCAATGAAGTAGCGCTTGAACATACGGCGTGGTTCTTGCAGAAAACGATAGAACCATTCCAACCCACTTTTACGCATCCACAAGGGGGCACGCTTAATGTTGCCAGACGCCACATCAAAGGTGCCACCCACGCCCATAGCAAAGGGGATTTTCATCTCGGCTTGATAACGTCCAAGAAAATGTTCCTTTTTCGGTGAATTGATAGCAACAAACAAAATGTCGGCTTTAGCTGCTTTTATGTTTTCAACCACTTCAGCCTCTTCTTTCTGCTTCCAATAGCCATTGCGGTAACCAGTCACCATTAGCCCCGGATATTTTTGTTCGTAGTCCTGTTTTACCTTTGAGACGACCTCCTCCCGAGCTCCCAGCAGGTAAATACGCCACCCCTTCTCCGCCGCCCGATGCATAAGTGCCTCAAAAAGATCTACCCCGGTAACTCGCTCTTTAAGTGCCTTGCCAAGCAAACGGGAAGCCCAGACTACCGGCATGCCATCGACATTTATTAACGCACATTCGTTGATAATGTGTCGCAATTCTTCATCGCGATTGGCCTTTACCAGCTTGTCCACATTCACCACCACATGCTGGTGTGGTAGGCCTGATTTAATAAAATCCTCAATGACCTGCAGTGTTTCTTCCATTGAGAGATTATCGATCTGGCAACCCATCATTTCAATCCGCTTTCTCATAATAGCTCCGATATATTTTTCTTAACTTTCGTTAACTGCGACCTGTAACAGGTCGGGCTTATTTACCAAAGCTTTCAACATAATATTGAAAGCACCTACAAAATCTCTGCCGACTCAACTTCCATCTTGTAGTTTTATTTTTTTCACCACCTATATTCCTAATCTCACCTGTGTATGGATGAGTTTTACTGGTATTGGCTTCGCTTACATCGATAACAGTTTTCCCATACTCAAAAGCTTTATGTTTCAAAAACAGTTTGAATTTATAAGGTGCAAAAGTGAGCATATTTCTTACCGTTTTGTTTTTTATCTTTCTGTCTGTTTTGCCTGCCATTTGAGAAGTTTTAAAGAATGGCAAGAGTATACAAACAGAGTTTTTTACTAAAAATAATGCGGTTTAATATTGCAATTTATTAATCGGGTTTTTCATTTTATGTTACATTCGAGCTAAAGCGTTGCGCATGACTTTCTTTTGTTGCTTACCGGCTTTAGCTATTCTGGATATTAAATCATCCATTTAAAAGGCTAAATGCTGGATGCGTGAAAAATCGCCACTGCTAATTTCCCCACAACTAGCGCCTGAATAGAAAGTGGCAAATGTTCTAACACCTGTATCGATAGCAACAACACCGGCTTGGTTCTCGTCAGAAGGTGTGTGTTGCTGTCTAAAATGTGTAGAAAGATAGTATTAGCCAGCTCTCTATATCAAACGGAAATCTAAAAACAATTCAGGTAAAGACTCGCTTAAACGCAAACCTTTACCTGTAATTGTTGGATAAATACCTTTATTGCTAATAGCCGAGGCAGGGATAAAATACTTTGCTCTATGTCCTTACTGCTTCTAAATCGGAAGCTTGGTAATTGCCCGCTGCCTTTATTGGCCGTGTGCACGATAGGCGCGTGCTTCATTAAGTTGGGCTGTACTCCGGCAACAATAAAACCAAAGGTTGTGCCATATTATTTAACACTATCAACCTGCCTGTGCGTCTCCGCAGTTTTTGCGAGTTCTGATTCAACGTCATCAACCTGCATGATAAAACGATGCTTCGCGTTCGGGGATTTCACAAAAGCGGCATTCTCGGCAAAAGTTATTGAATCAAAGACAAGTGACGACCTAATACGGTCGATATACCCAGTCCAGTTGGATCGAGTTTCTCCACAGTGAAGGATAACAGCAAGTTGTTTATTGTCGAATAAAACTTGGAATTGCAGTATTCTGGCGTCTGCCATGAACAGCGCCGTAAAGAACAGCGAAGAAACTACATGACCGGCCTGATCCTTGACGAGATCATTACTGCGTCCTACCACCTCTTTTATCAGGGGGAAACCCCTTCCACATGGGCAAGATTCGGCACTCATGGTGACCAGGTCACCTGTGTCATAACGCGGTAGAAAAAAAGCATCGTTAGACATATCCGTGGAAATAAGACGCCCCCCTTCGAGTATCTCAGGATAGCAGCGAGTGGTAATGAGATGCAGGCCATTCTTCTGTTCACACTCATAAGCCGAAATGCCTGCATCATTGCAACCATATTGGTTGAAGCAGGGAACGCCGAATGCCGCCTCTATAGTTTCTCGCATCCCTTGGGTCAGCACTTCGGCAGTGCATACCACCCCCCGCAATCCAAAGCGCTGCCTGACAGGCACTGCGAGCAGGTGCAGCGCAAGCTGGTGAATGGCCGATGAATAGCCATACAGCAGCCGATATCCGCCCCGGGAAATTTCGTCACCGTAAGCGCCCAGCTTTTCGGAAGACATATCAAACGCAGAAAAGAGTCTAACATTCATCAATTTGTAGTTGATTAACTGCTTGTAACCCGAACCAAAAAGCGATGGCCCCGCTAACATAGCCACAGGCTCACCCAGCCGATAACCGGCAACCTTCCAATTCAACAATATCCCTGCCCAGAGATAAGACTGCGATCTGACTCCTGTCATGTATACAAACGGTTGTCCTGTTGATCCTCCGGTCTTCTTCCTAAAGAGCTTTCCAAGGTATCCCCGATTCAAAAGAAGTTCGCGGTTTTCATTGGCGAATACTTTGTCAATGATTGGAAACTGCGTAAAACTTTCATATTCTCTGTACAAGGGACTGTAACGCCTTACCAAATCAACATATGCTTCTAGCAATATCATTTGACGACGCTTGATAGCATTAGGTGACTCAAACTGGATCACTTCCAGATCTTGCAGAAACTTCAGGGAATGAATCCGCCGAATTGCATCAATCAGGCCGAACCCAACATTACCTCGCCACTGCTGCAAAATTTCTTTTTCTTCAATCATTAAGTGTTTTCCACGTTCATAAAGCAACCTCCCAGCATTTTCAACATATTATTCTTAGCATATCCAATCAACCTTAGTCGATTAAATTTGTATGTCAATAAAGTTAGGTAACTCGCAATAAATACCCCCTAATTAACTTCTTAAGCTTGAGGTTGGATGCCGCCTATACCTATGCGGTTACTGAAATTAGCTGAGTTTTATGGGTAATCAGGTAAAGTTATAAGGTGACAACTCCCAGTTCGGCATAAAGACGCTCAATAGAGGGCAGTACAGCATCGCTTGAAAAAAATGTTTCCACCTTATGACGTGCTGCTTCGCCCATGCGTCTCGCCAAGGCAGGGTCAGAAAGCAATTGATCTAATCGGGCCGTCAACGCATCTACATTGCCCGGCCCGACTAAAAATCCTTCCACACCATCCGTCACCGCTTCGGGTATCCCACCAACCGTTGTGCTCAAAATCGGCAATCCTACGGCCATCGCTTCAAGTATACTCATCGGCATCCCCTCGTTGTAGGATGGGAGTACATAGAGCATAGCTTCAGCGAGATAACGCTCCTTTTTAGCGCCTTTGACCCAGCCAAGGAATTCAACCTTATCGCCAATTCCAAAATCCGCCACACATGCTTGCGCTTGCTTTAAGTCGCCATCCCCCCCCAGCAACAATCGAAATTCGGGATGAACTGCGGCTACCTTTGCGGCCGTTTCCAGCAGATCGTAGACCCCTTTCCGTTCGGAGATCCGACCGAGAAACAAAACCGTCCCTGGTCTGCGGGATTCCCATGCGGTCGCCTTCTCAGGAAATAGCACGGGGTTGTAAATTGCTTCTACATGTGGATTGGTACTGATGCCCTGCACCCATGTTTTCCATGTTGAGGACAAGACCACGACCCGGGTAGACTTATCGAACACATAACGCACAAATTGCTTGCGAAATCTGCCGCATTCTTTCTCGTAAAAAATGGGGAACTCGCCTCCGTGAAGATGTAAAATGGTGGGTACTCCAAACAGATATGCCAATAGAAAGAAAATTGATTTTCGCCAAAAGCTGACGCGTGACGCAACATGGGCATGTAGCAGCCCAACACGTCCCATGACCAATAACCTCAAAAAGTGGAGGTAGGCATTCAGCATTATTTTAAACTTGGCAAATACACTGCCATCGCATTGTGCAGGTATATTGACGATAGGAAATTTATCAAAAAGACCTGCTGCACGATAAACGTTCATAACAGACGACATTCCACCTAATGCTTCGAACCGTGCTCCAATCATCACTAACTTCTTCATGTCTCATTTATCCCTGTTGTCACATTCAAATTCATCATCATTACCATTACCATAAAAACGGCCAGTAAAAACTATAGCGCCATCAACGCAAATAGCCTTCTTCAAATCGCCCCAGATATAACCAAACTCTGTCTTGGGGCAGCGGACCCTTGCCTGATTAAACGAGTTTTTATAACGATAAACTGCATTTGTGTCTCAGGCATAAGAATATACAAATTATTTTGACTTAACATGATCATTTACTTCAAAGTTTAAAAATTTTGCGTGTGTAAAAAATACAAATGATCATTAAATTACCCTTTTATTTAACTGATTAGCATTTTTTCAATCGGTTATAAAAATCCGTCATTCCGCCCTAGATGCCGGAACGCTGACACAAAGATGTGAATCTATTGATATCTCGCCCTTTAATTTATCTGTAGTTAAAATAGTCAAAAACGGTAATTTGTCCATTGCTATGAAAATGGTGTGTACCAATGATGCCCTTTTTGAATGATGGGGTAATTTCAACCAAGGGAGTCTCTGTGTAATTGAATTCATCAATTTCATCAATTTCAAAAATGGATGTTTTTTTTCCGTATATATCAAATCCGTATGCTTGTGAAACTCTAAATATACGCTTGCCATCTTTCAATAATCCAGCATTTCGTACTATAGTTGAATTTATATAAATTGGATTTTTGGGATGGGCTTTCCAATCTTGAGATAGTGGTGAATTAGCATAAAAAATGGATAATGTCTGTCCGTAATCGCCGGTGTTATTATGGTCAATGTTTGTTAGCATCCACCACTTGCCATTTTTTTCGAAAAGCATGCTATCAACGGCGGATACATCTTTCATTACTACTGATTCAAGTTCCCATTGACATGGGAAATCAAGGCATTTATATACCCTAATCTCTTTATTTTCACTAGTTTCAGGACACATATAAAGACTACCCTGGAATTCGAAAAGATACGGAAATGACATATGGAAAGGCTCTTCAATCGCGATGCCAATCCGCTTACTTGACTTCTCATTAAGCTCATAGACAACTATGCAACCTCTTTTCGTTGAAATGTCAAGATCCTCAACAAAACAATAGTCCTTTCCAAATCTATTGATGACAAAGGGGTCGGCTAAAAAATGATTAGGTGGGTTTTTTAGACTGACACCTTGATTTAATTTTGCATATCTCCAATTGCTGCGAACAAATGCGACGTTAAAATATTGACGATATCCAATTAACCGATAAAGAGACTTAACAGATAGCCGGTAACATAAATTAGACAAGTAATAAATAATATTATGTAAATTTGGAATACAGTAAAAAGGATTTGAACAAGGAACAGAAGGTAAATAAGCTGGAAGTTTGCCCTCAGATGCAATTTTTGTAATCAACAGCCTAAGGGTATGATTTGCTTTTTCATACAGAGCCGCTTGATTAAGAAGGAAAAAAATTTCAGTTCTAAGCTTTCCCCTTATAAGCGCTTCGCTTCCTCCCTCTGTATCAGTTAGATGCATTATGGTAAATTCCGTAGTATCTTGTTGCGAGTAAACTTCCCAGAAACCAGGTAAGTGTCCACGGGAAACACAATCATCAGCATACTGGATTGAGATAATTCCAAGCCTTGCAGAATTAATAAAATCTCCACTAAACATTTGGTCACAGTAATTAATGATAATATCTAAATTTAGTTCTTTAATTCGTTTTATTTCAGCATCTTCAATTGTAATATAATTATTATTTAAAGTAGTTGATCGAATGGTTTCTTGATTTTCCACAACTGAAATCAAATTAAACTTATTATACTGATTTTTGTACCGTGACTTGGTCTTGAGCAAATACTTTTCCAGATGTTGTAGGATATTAAAAAAAACATCAGATGCAATATCATAAATGCCGTTCTTAAAAATAGTGCGAAACAGCTTAGTGCTTAATCTAGTGCCCTTGGTTTCAGCGTTAAAAGACTGATTAACTATTACATGTGAAACGCAAACCTGATTTTGTTTATTTGCCCATTCAGCAAATTCGTAGACATGTTTATCGGTAAACAAACTCTCAACTATTATGCCAATGCGTAATGTTGTTTCAGATTGCTTTTCCGTTAGCGTTGTTCTGGTTTCTGTTTGCATGATTTTATTACTCGATCAGTTAGCCTAGAGGCATTTTTCCCCAATGCGCCCGACAATTTGAAAAGGTGGACATGGGCTGTTGTCCAGAGCCTGATTCAGGTAGCCTCTCGCTTCCTTTAAATCTATGCTGCATGTATTCCGATACTGAACTCGCCTGGTATCCACTGCTACCTTTAAACGTTAGGTCACCGTGGCCGTTTCAGAAGACCTATTTATGGCCATGATAAAAACAGGCGAAGCAAAAGATTATTACTTGGAATGTCTTTAATCATTTTGACCATTATGATTACTCAAGAATATTTTTTTATAGGAATCAGCAACATTACTGCTAATCTGACAATAGTCCCTATATTGTCTTACATAATCCTTACCCTTTCTTACCATTTCATTCCGTTTCCGAACATCCAGAGATAACATTTTAATCACAGCGTTTGCAAAATCATCGGCTGTATAGGGTACGCATATTCCCGCATCAGTTTGTCTAATCGTTTGATCTTGATCCGGATTATCGTTGCATATCACAGGCACCCCCAAAGCAAGGTACTCAGGTAATTTGGTAGGTGACGAGTAATCGAGCAGATAACCTCGTGGGATAGGGGATAAACCTACCTCCGCCGACCGCACAAAGCGCCACGCTTCATATCTTGGCAACCACCCAGTCCAGATCAGATGATCGTTAACTCCTAATTCGTCGGCTTTCATCTTCAACCATCGTCGTTGCACTTCATTATCCACATCATCACCAACCAGCACCAACAGCACCGTTGGAAATTGATGTTTTACAATGACAAGCATTTCAAACAGTATCTCGATTCGGCGCGGACCATCAAAGGTACCTAGATAGACAAGTACTCGCCTTCCAACAAGACGGTTGTCGTCCATTGGAATGATATCTTTATCTTGAAATTCCTCTATATCCACGCCCATAGGAACCGGGGTCATTTTTTCCGGGCAAATGCCATACTTGATCAGATTTTCCTTCATATAATGAGACTGCACGAATACATGATCAGCTTTTGATAATATTATCCGATAAAGCAGGAAATGCCCAACATGACCCTTAATCCATGGAAAAAGGAACTTAATCAATCCCTCGGACAGTCCCCGACGACGAGCCAATAAAATATGTCCTTCCGGCACAGGGTAAGACATCCAGTAGAAAAAATTCACGCCCTTGAACTTCGATACCAGCAGCCCGATGGTTGCCAGCAGTGGCATGTCCCGCACTTGGATAGCCTGGTATTTGGCCGCATCCGCATTAAACAGATGCTTGATGCTATGTAGAAAGGTATTGACGTGCTTCTTTGCCTGGCCACCCGATATGTCACATAGATAAGTCTCACCACCTCCCCAAGCGCCTGGCTCGGCTGAACCTGGCTTTTTTCCGGCCACAATATCAGAATAAATACCGTGTCGAGGCAAATACTTGCCGAACAGCACATTAACATCCACCCGGAAAGTTGGGTAGGTCTCGGCGGTCAAAAAAAGAATGCGTATCTTCATGGTTTCAGACAAGTTGATAATGATGCGCGGTTAGGCGCGAATAAAATATACGAATGTGTTTTTTGGAAACACATGTCTATAAAACGGTCGCGCGGCCAGCCGAACAGCATTCTTAATCTCTAACCAGCCAGAAGAACTGTTGTATAATTTGCAGAAACTCGGATGAAGTGGCTTTAGCCCGACACTATCCGCAAGAGCAACCAACGACGTGTAAGTAAAACAATTGACATGTTCGAGCGGAGCAATAGGCATAATTTCGTTTGGCGAGAGCGAAGAAAAGTCTTGTGTATTCTTTAACTTCCGCAAAGAGCCACTTGAGTTCGGTACACTGATCTTAATGACGCCATCGGTTCGTAGGGAATCCTTTAGGAGTACCAATAAATCATGAGGTTCCACGATATGTTCAAATACTTGCTCGGTATTTATAAAGTGGAACTTGTTACGAGTTAGCTCTTGAGTGTTTGTAAGCTTAAGTCCAATAGATTGTGCGTACTCTTGGCGTTCTTGTGACAGCTCCAAACCAGTCACATCCAATCCATAGGCCATTGCCATTTTCGCCCATTCGGCCCAACCAAATCCGAAATCCAAGACACTAATTGAATCTGGAGGCACTCCAAACTGATGGATTACGAACTGAATCTGTTCCGATTGGTATCGATAGTAGTCAATATCATGAAAACCCTGGAGCTCTTCTCTGGCACTGTTTGGGATCCATACATCGTAAATTTCAGAGAGCAGGCGACCCGTTGGAACATACATTTGGTATGTAAGACTGCAGTTCGGGCATTGGACAAGTTCAAAGGTGTAGCCATCAAAATTAAGTGATGCCCTGCCATTATACTGTTGCTCAAGATATGATTTAATGCCATGACTTGAAAGAGGTTCACTATATAGAGGTACAGATCTAGTGCTATGGCAACTCGGGCAATGCTTCCTTTTTTGCAAAAGATCAATATTGTCATTCTTCATTTTAAAAACTCCGTTCTGATAAATTGCTCGGTGTGTATGTTCATAATGCATAATTTATGGTAAAAGCCTATCACCGGAAACCCTGTTATAGCGAAAAAGCCCAAATGACAGGAAATTACCATAAGAAAAGATTTCGGTTGAGCGGCCGGTTCAGTCTTGTTCGTTCTTCCACCCGAAAAGGCTTGAAGAAAAAAGACACCAACAGGAAAAGACCACAAGCTAGTAAAGCCATGATAGCCAAGCTCAACCAACCCTGTGCGGTCGATACATCGAACTGTTGCGCTAGAAATTCAGAGCCAATACTTTGGAAAGCTTTAAACGATCCAACAGAATCATTTACGTATGGCAGGATCGATCTCGTCCAAGCCATTATCACCAGGATACTTAAAATAAATCCCAGCAAAGCCGATGCAACTAGCTTTAGGAGACCGGTGACATCGGGCCGGTAAGTGGTAGTGAACGCCATGGCGGCATTGAGTGTGACGTTAAATATAATTTGGCCCACGATCATTGCGACAATAGGACTCAACAAGCCCTGTCCCAGGGCAAGTAGCCAATAAGCCAGGAGCAGCGACAAGACGCCAAGTGAGCTCCCCCACGAGCATAAGTTACTATGACCGGAAGCTACTGCCACAGTCTCCAGTATCTGGCGCTGACTGAATGGAATGAGCGCGAGTAGCATACTCCCTAAGTAATAAGAGGAGTGGTTGAATTTCCCACCACTGAGTAGGGTCA
>CAIUYS010000287.1 GCA_903903365.1 uncultured Methylococcaceae bacterium | reverse complement strand
TTTAACGCATTATATTTCTCAATCACTTCCAGCAATTTTGCATGGGTTTGTTCCAGCGTACTACTGACACTTGCATTACTGCTTTTTTGTGCCGCCAGTTCAGACCCTAAACGCTCTTCAGCCGAAGCCGCTGCATCATTATCCTTCTTTAATTTTTCAATCTCCGAGGCCAGCTTGTCTTTTTCTGTTTTAAGCAGATCGCGTTCCGTGGTGACATCGTTAACCAAGGCTTGCAGCTTAAGCACCGCTTTATTATTGCCATCCGCAGCCGGACGGGGCGCAGCCTGCGTTGTTGCCGACAGCAAACAGCCGAGCAACAACACAGATACAGGTAGTGATTTGATTATTCGGTTCATAGCAAACTCTTTAGAAACGTGTATTAAGATCAAGTTGCATCACATCAACACCGTATTGCGGCCCACTAATCACATTGCCGGTTAACCAGCGACCGGTCAGCCAGACGTTTTTAACCAAGCCGTAATTACCACCGACGGTCCAGCCTTTAACGTTAGTGCCACCGAGATGGAAATCAGAATCAGTGAAAGCATCCAATACAGCATCACGCTCTAAATATTTATAATAGGTAAAGACGCTCCACTTTCCAAACGCATCGACCTTAGGCCAGCCTAAATCTGCCCTAGCCTGAAAGGCATTTGTTTCACCTTGATAGGATTGACTGCTCTGTCCAGCAATAGAACCACCATTGACAATAATATTTTTATAATTGCTTACATTAAAGCCAAGATTCTTGGCATAATCGACACTAAACTTAAGATGAGTCGGAGCAAACAAGGCCAAATCATAGACTGCATTAATATCAAGAATACGATAATTGGATGCCAAGCCAACCAAACCATAATTTCCTGAGCTATCGAGACAAATAGGCGTTAAAGTATTACCATATTGCATATATTGTGGGGCCGACTGAGTAGATTCAGCACTGGTGTAACTGGTATTGCAGGCACCACCATTAACGTTCAAATTTGAATTGGCCTTGGCTTGAATATTACGGTAATCGAAATAACCGACTCCCATCTGCAGCGAATCCTGATTGTCAAACCCCCAATCCAAACCGGTCTGTCCACCGAACAACCACTTATCACTAGTACTAAGTCCCGTCGATGACTGCAATGGAAAAATACCGGCCGTTGCAAATACGGTCGGGCCTTTACCACCAATAGCATCGGACAATCCAGACTCGCTTAAACGATGCCTTACAGTACCCGATGCGCCCTCAAAAGATAAATCTTCATCCCAAACCAACTCACTGCCACCGGTAAAAAATGGATTTGGAGTTCGTCCACCCATTGCCGTCAACCAGTTAAACTTGTTATCGTCTACCATATTGTATTTCAGGAAGGCTCTGTCAATCGTAAACTCGTACCGACCATCATAATTGCCCAAGGTTTGATTAGTCGAAACCGGGTTGCGGATGTTACCCGTCGCCAAACGTATACCGGCATCCAGACCCTCGGCAACATTGGCATCAATACCCAATCTAAAGCGCTCTCGCGCCTGATTACGATCCCTGGTAGTATTCAAAAACATAGCATTATTATTGTAGGCATTTGTTTGACCACCAAGAGCGTTTACATTTAACCAATCTATATAACTATTCGCTGTGTTATCTTGCGCCATAAAACTGGATTGCTCTCTTAAGCGCATATCACCTGACAACTTAAAGCGCTTGGTCCATTCCGGTAACGCATTCGGCATGCCCCATTGTTCTTTTTTGGCTTTTGCCATCACATCGCCAACCACTTCTTCACGGAGCTCACTACGCACTTGCTGGCGAATTTCATCTTTTACAAAATCCGGCACATACGCCACCCGCACCTCATCCGCTGGCACGGCTTCTTTGGCTGCCGCTTCCTTGGGCGTTGCCGACTTTGCTTCGGCAACCTGCTGATCAGCATCCGCTTCGGCTTGCTTGATCATTTCATTAGCCGTTTTATCAGTCAAGATGCCTTGCTTGACCAACTGCTTAATCAGATTAGTTGTGGTATTGCGCAACTTAAGCAATTCCTCCTTTTCACCCGCATGCGTCAAGCCGGCTGCACATAGCAAGGCTAAAGCCAGTAGCGGTTTCTTGTGGTCCATAGATAGTTCCTGAAAATTTTAAATTAAATTTGGTGTAGTTCGAGTTAGGCTTAGCAGCTAAAGTCGTGATGAAATTTTAAGTTTAACGGGCTGCTCCATACCGGGCGGCGGCGCTTCTTTGGCTTTTTTAAATTTGGCCAGCAGCTTGTTTAATAACTTGTCTATGTCCGGGTCATTACTGCCTCGTGACAATTCAAAACGGGTTACCGACCCATCAGGATTCAGCCAAATCTTGACGACCGCTGAATAACTTTTTCTGCGTAAATCATCATGCTCTGACAAAATATCGACCAGACTGTCTTTTATAGTGCCTGCATACCAGGCAAAAGGACTGCCACCGCCGCCACCTAACAGACCTTTGCCACCTTTACGACCGACCATGCCAAAGGCATCCGAACCGGCAGTACCTTCTGCATCCAAACCGGTATCAGCAGCCGGTTGTTCATCGGGCACATCGGGTAACGGCTCAGGATCGGGCTCGGGTTCTTCAATTTTTTCCTGCACTTCCGGCTCCGGTGGTTGCTCCACTTTTGGCGGTGGAGGGGGCGGGGGTGGTGGCTTAAATAAAGCAATCGGCTGAATTTTCTTTTCATGCTTAACCGGCTTCTCACCGACAAAACCGCTAATAACCTTAAACACATAAACCAGTGCAACAAGGAGTATCAAACCGCCTATGATCTTAGGTATATAAACCCTGAAATGTTTGTTATTACTCATAAAACAATAAAAAGTATTTGATTCTCAAAAAGTATTAAAAGCTTTCGCCACGAAGACACGAAGAGCACGAAGTTTTGTGTCTTTGTGGTGAATAAAAGACTTTCGTGTACTTAGGTAACGCTCATTAAAAAGCCGCCTAGTCCACATAGTTCCGATGCTCCGGCGAGGTTTCGGTCGGATTGCAAACCCCACCGGCATCCTACTACTGCTGGAGTAAAACCGCTTTAGCTGTTTTAAAGGCAACAGCTAAAGCGGTTGCACTCCGTTTTTTAAACAACTTTCGCTTAACTCTGCGCAGCTACGCTAGAGCGTAAGAACGATAAACGTTTCAGTCGGATTGCAAATCCCGACCGACATCCGGCTGCTGCTGGAGTAAAACCGCTTTAGCTGTTTTAAAGGCAACAGCTGAAGCGGTTGCACTCCGCTTTTTCTTCGTATCTTCGTGGTGAATAAAATAGATAAACAGGCAAGCCTACTTAACCAGATTCTGGGTTACCAAGCCGACTTGAGTAATTTCAAGCTTGCCCAACAAAGCAAGAATATCAATAACGCTTTGATACTGAACGGTTGCATCACCCTTAACAACGACCGGCAAGGCTGGATTAACGGCTTTATATTGCTGCAAAGTAGACTCAAGCTGCTCCATGGTGACCGGAAAAGTATCCAGAAAAATAGTCCCATCAGCCGTTACCGTAATGGCTTTGGTTTGGGGCTTTGACAAACTGGGCGTATTACTGGCTTTGGGTAAATTAACCTGTACGCCCTGCACGGCAGCCGTGGTCATCAGGATAAATACAATCAATAATACATAAGCCAAATCCAGCATCGGCGTGACATTGATCGTGTCGTAGGGCTTGGCTTCGTCCTGGACTTTCATGTCCGGTTACCCCGCATCACACCGCTCGGCCGGCGACCAGGCCGATGTCG
>CAIUYS010000286.1 GCA_903903365.1 uncultured Methylococcaceae bacterium | reverse complement strand
GTTGCTAACCTGTTTGAGTATCACTGACTGCGGGCCGTCTGCGACTTTTGAATCAATTTCCACCCCCCGATTAATGGGCCCGGGATGCATGACGATAGCGTCCGGCTTGGCGATTTTTAATTTATCCTCAGTCAAGCCGAAACATTTAAAATATTCGCTTTCACTGGGTAATAATGCCGATGTCATCCGCTCTTTCTGTAAGCGCAGCATCATAATGACATCAATATCTTTAAGCCCGGCGGTCAAGTTATGTGAAACATTGACCCCTAAACTTTCAACATGCGCAGGTAATAAAGTCTTGGGAGCAATCACCCTAACCTCGGCAACGCCCAAGGTATTTAAGGCCTGAATCTGTGACCTGGCTACTCTGGAATGCAATATATCGCCAATAATAGCTACCCGCAGATTTGAGAAATCCTTTTTTATCTGCCGAATGGTAAACATATCCAGCATGGCTTGAGTCGGATGCGCATGTTGTCCATCACCGGCATTAATAACGCTGATATGGGGCGCCGTTTGTTGAGCGATAAAGTGTGCAGCACCGCTAATTGAGTGACGCACCACAAACATATCAACATACATGGCTTCCAAATTGCGTATGGTATCAAGCAGGCTTTCACCTTTGGAGGTTGACGAGGTCGAAATACTCATACTTAAGACATCGGCAGACAAGCGGTTGGCCGCCAGTTCAAAGGTTGTTCGGGTGCGCGTGCTGTTTTCAAAAAACAGATTAACAATCGTTTTACCCCGCAACAACGGGACTTTTTTAATCTGATTATCACCTATGCCAACAAAAGACTCTGCTACATCCAAAATTTCTGTCAACAAACTTTTTGGCAAACCTTCAATGCTCAAAAAGTGTTTAAGTTTGCCTTCCGAATTTAACTGGAGATTTTCACTCATCGCTTATGCTACCACATCTATTGTTTGTAATTGAATAGCCAAGGGCTCAGGACCGGTTAATTTAATCAACTGACCGGCACTCATCGTGATATGGGTTCCCACGCAATCAGGACACAAAGGAATTTGCCGACCATCACGCTCTATCAATACAGCCAAAACGACTTGATTGGGCCTGCCATAATCAAAAATCTCGTTCAGTGCGGCGCGAATGGTTCTGCCGGTGTAAAAAACATCATCTATCAGGATAATATCACGGCCTTCAATCTGCGGCGGTAACTGGCTGGGTTTTACATTAGGATTAACGCCGATTTGCGAAAAATCGTCGCGGTAAAAAGAAATATCCAGTAATCCCAAAGGCTCAATGATGTTAAGCCGTTGATGCATTTGCTCGGCAATCCACACGCCACCTGTGCGAATACCTATCATCAGTGGATTGGTTAGCTGTCTTTCAACAATGATACGTTTTAACCCGTCTTCCAGTTTGTTCAGTAAATCGTGTATTTCTAGCACTTAATCATCCTTTTTTTATAATCATTTAACCAGGACTGCAAAATAAGCTGAGCCGCAAGTTGATCCTGTACTTCCCAAAGTTTACCGGCATTAACATTGACGTCATCAAACAACATTTGTTTGGCTTCAAATGTCGATAACGTTTCATCCTGTTGATAAACCGGCAATTGATAACGCCCTTCCAGTTGGCGACAGAATTTTAACATACGCGGTGTCACCGGATTATCCGAACCATCAGCCTGCCTGGAAATGCCCACTATTAAACCCGCAGGTCGCCATTCTTGTATTAGCTTGGTTATTATGTCCCAATCCGGACTTTGATTAATAGAGCGAATAGTTTGTAACGGACTTGCTGAACCGGTAATGGTTTGACCTACAGCGGTGCCTATTTTTTTATAGCCAAAATCAAAGCACAGATAAGTATCTGCGCTGGTTTTTGTAAGTAATGGATCTTGCATAGTTTAGTCGTGTGCTCAATGAAAGGTAGGGCAAAAAATACAAACGGTGTTCATTTTATTAGCTATGTCCCGCCTGCATCGTTAACCGGTTAATATCAATGCCAATTTGTTCGGCGGCCGCCTGCCAACGCACATTAATCGGCGTATCAAATAAAACCTGCTGGCTACATTGGGTATTTAACCAGGCATTAGCCAACATTTCTTGTTCCAACTGACCTTCGCCCCAGCCCGCATAACCTAAAGCCACCAAATACTGTTCAGGCCCTTTACCGACAGCAATAGCCTCAATAACATCACGCGATGTCGTTAAAGAAATTGACTCCGAAACCGCCGTAGTTGCATCCCAACCGCCACCGCGTGTGTGTAATACAAAACCACGTTCCTGCTGCACCGGCCCACCTGCAAAAACAGGTGCTTCAGCCGCACAAAGAGAGGTCGAATGTATCTTCATTTGCTTAAAAATATCGCCCAGCTTCATTTCCGCTGATCGGTTAATAATGATACCTAAAGCGCCTTCGTGATTATGTTGGCACAAATAGGTCACTGTATGAAAAAAATTAGGATCAGCCAGGCCGGGCATGGCGATAATAAATTGATTATTTAAGTAAGTAGCTTGATTCATGGTCCTTAGTATCGAAGGTTAGGGTGACTTAAGCAACTATTTATCGTGTGACCAAACCCGATTCATCCGAGAATTTCCAGACACGGGTAATTACCAGGACATCAAGTTCTTTACGCAGCTCTAAAGGCAATGGTGGAAAAGGCGCACTCATACGAACAATATTTTTAGCTGCTTCATCCAGTGCCGGGTTTCCGGAAGACTTGTTGATACGGATACTGTAAATACTCCCGTCAGCATTAATACCCACATCCATGGTTAAGATACCCGAAAAATTCTTCTTGGTGGCCACTTCCGGATAATTAAGGTTTCCGGTTCGCTCTACTTTACTTTCCCAATCTTTCATATATTGTGCGGCAACATATTTATGGGCGCTAACAGAATCCACAAATTTTATTTTGGCTTGCTCGGCACTTGGCTGGCTTTGCCTGATTTCAGCTCCCAATTGGGCCAGTTGTTGATGTAATGACTCGGCTGTTATTTGCGGGTTTTTTTCTGGTTGATTAACGACCTCAGTTTTGCTGGCAGTAACCACTTTCTTTTCTGCCTTTTCCTGGGTTATTATTTTTTGTGCTATCTTGGGTTTGCTCTCTTCAGGCACACTCTTTTTAACCGGCTTCGGCTTTACTTCACTGGTTTCCTGACTGGCAGGCTTTTGTGCAGGTGATTCCAATTTCTTGATTGCCTCACCCGCACCGGACTGATTTTCCTGTGCTAAAAAATCC
>CAIUYS010000285.1 GCA_903903365.1 uncultured Methylococcaceae bacterium | reverse complement strand
GTTGAAGCGTATAGTCTGAGCTAAGACATCAAGGACTATAGGATGTGCTGAGGCACGAAGCGCATCGTTCGAGTAACCCTAAGGTAAACTAATGACTGACTATCGCCGTATCTACATCCCTGGTTCAAGCTGGTTTTTCACCGTTAATCTGGCGGAGCGTCGAAATAATCATGTAAACGAATGACTCGAACGATGCGCTTCGTACCTCAGCACATCCTATGGCTCTGGATTGCAAAGGCGCATCAATCGCGAATGATACGCTTCGTACCTCAGCGCATTTTATGAGAGTTGAAACTTTAAATAGCTGATAATCGTTCCACAGTATCCGGATAATGTTCAACCAAGCGAATTAATACTGCGGCTTGCGAGTACGGGTATCGACAAGTGCAATAGTTCGGGCAGGCTTTTTTTCTACCGTACCTTGTTTCAAGGTGACCTTGCCTTCGCGTTCTGATTTTAGCGCCGTCAATCCTTCGTTTAATTCATCAAATAAATTACGTTTCATTTGTTATCCTCGCCTCTAATTCATGCTTGAGGGCTACCAACTATGACGGGACACTGAGCAGCAAAATGATTCGCTAAGTACCAAAAAGTCCGTCATTCCGGCAGGGATGCCGGAATCCAGTCACATGGATGTGAATCTGTAATTTGGCATAGACCCTAAATCATGCGGCAACGTTATCGGAAAGTTACCCTCCATGGCACTGGATACCGGCATCCTTGCCGGTATGACGGCGTTAACTAAAATTTCTTGTCCCGGCTTTAGTGTGTAGCCAAAACTTCCAAGTTGTTTTTATAATCAGAAATATTGGCAGATTAAATCTTTTTAACAAACTCTGATTTAAGTTTCATGGCACCAATACCATCGATTTTGCAGTCGATGTCATGGTCACCGTCAACCAGACGGATATTTTTGACTTTAGTGCCTACTTTTACAACCAATGAAGTGCCTTTGATTTTAAGGTCTTTGATGACGGTGACGGTATCGCCGTCTTGCAGTACGTTGCCATTGGCGTCCTTAATAATTTTGGCATCGGAATTATCGTCGGTTGCTCCGTCTTTTGGCCATTCGTGTGCGCATTCAGGGCAGATGTATTGGCTATCATCTTCGTAGGTGAATTCTGAGCCGCAGGCTGGGCATTTGGGGAGGTTACTCATGGTTTTTACCTTAATATAGTTTGTCTTAACCCAGTCGAATACAAGGTGTTTTGAGACAGAATGATGCCGGATTCAGGCGATTAGCGTTTATTATACGTTATTGAAGGGTTTTCGGTCTCAGAATACAACTTTAGCAGGCGACCTTCTGGTAAAGTTACACCAGTAGTTATTACGCTTATCCAGGGCAGTTTTCGGTAAGCGTTTTTAAATAACCAAATTTCCATACAACTTAACTCCCGGGAGGAGCGATGAGTGAATTTTTTCATGAAGGCAGTCGTCAATTACAAAATCAATTTGAAACACAACCCATGGCTGATCGGCTGGCCGAGACCATTATTTCTCGTCAGATTAGCCCCGAAGACCAAGCCTTTATAGAAGAACAAAATATGTTTTTTCTGGCGACGGTTGATCAGGAAGGGCGGCCTAACTGTTCCTACAAAGGCGGTAGCGTCGGGTTGGTTAAGGTGATCGATGAATACACCGTGGCTTTTCCGGTTTACGATGGCAACGGCATGTATATGTCAGCGGGCAATGTCATGGTCAATCCTGCTGTTGGCCTGTTGTTTATCGACTTCCAAAGACAAGCGCGTTTGCGTTTAAACGGTGATGCTTTTATACAGGAAAATGATCCGCTGTTGGCGCACTGGCCTGAGGCAGAAATGGTGGTGCGGGTAAAGTTGCGGGAAATGTTTCCCAACTGTCCACGCTATATTCACAAAATGGTGATGGTGGAAGAGTCAGCGTTTGTTCCGAAAAAACAGAGTGAAACACCCGCGCCAGACTGGAAGCGTCTGGAAATGGTTGCCGATGTATTGCCGGCACGCGATGCGCATCTGGCAGGGAATCTGCAGGATCCGGCAGCGTCGATAAACCGCTCGTAGCCTGAATAGTTATCTTTTTACTATACGATCACGTTGGCTTGAGATTTTCCGGGAACGCTGAGCCCCAGCTCGGCGTAGTTACCATTCTGCCTTTTATCCCATGCCGAGCTGGGGCTCAGCGCTCCCGCAAAAAAATTTTATCTTAAGGAAAATACGCCGCTTCTTTCGGCTTGGGTACGTTGGCTGATTTTTCCTCGGCAACTATCCAGCCGCCACCCATGGCAAGGTATAAAGAAATGGCCGAGTTAAAGGTCGATGCACGCGCATTGGTAAGCTCAATCTGGGCGCTAACCAACTGTCTTATGGCATCCAGTTCATTTAAATAATCAACATAGCCTTCTTCATAACGAATCCGCGATAGATTGAAATAGCGATTATTGGCGCCCACCCGATCAATTTGTTTTGCTTCTTGTTCTTTGGTTTTTATGAGACTGACCAGCGCGTTTTCAAATTCACTAAAGCCGGTAATAATGGATCGCTTATAATTAGCTAATGCCGCTTGTTGGACTGCTTCCGCTGATTGCACTTGGCCGGCTATTTTGCCGGCGGTAAATATAGGCGTTACTATTGCCGAACCCACTGTCCAGAAATTGGCGCCGGGCGCAAAAAGACCGCCTAGTTGTGAGCTGATTTGTCCTACGTTTCCGGTCAGGGAAATAGTGGGAAAATATTGCGCTCTGGCAACGCCAATTTGTGCATTGGCAGAAATTAATTGTTGCTCTGCCTGAGTAATATCCGGTCGTCTTATTAATAAATCAGAAGGTAAACCGGCCGGTATTGCCGGCAGTTTAAGCTTATCCAGAGTCAAGCCGCGAGGAATGGAATCAGGGTTTTTGCCCAATAAAACATTCAAGGCATTTTCAGTCAAAGCGATACGCTGCTCGTAAAGGGGAATTTGCGCACTTTGTAGTTGATATTCAGAATCCGTTTGTTCCACTTCCAGTTCCGAGGTATAGCCTTCCTGAAAACGTATGGTATTAATGCGCAAGCCTTCTTTAAGAATCGCCACGATTTCTTTGGTTATTTCCAGTTGCTTGTCCAGTTGACGCAAGTTGATGTAAGTTTTTGCAACTTGACTCACCAAGGTTAACATAACGGCTTGGCGCGTTGCCTCTTGACCAAGAAGATTAGCCATTGCCGCTTCGTTGGCGCGTCTTAATTGTCCCCAAATATCAAGTTGCCAGTTCATCCCGCCGCT
>CAIUYS010000284.1 GCA_903903365.1 uncultured Methylococcaceae bacterium | reverse complement strand
TTCGGTCACTTAAGCGATAGTCATTCCCAAGCCTGTGCGCTGATGGTTCTAGGCGACAGTCAAGATCCGGCGGTACAACGCACATCATTAGGCAGTCGTTTATGCTTACAGCTTGCCGAACGCGAAACCAATCCAGAAAAACGCGAGAAGCTGGCGACCCAAGGCGTAAGCTTTGCCGAAGCCGCTATCGCGCAAGGTGGGAATAGTGACGGGGCTGTGCATTACTATCTGGCGGCCAACCTTGGCTTGGCGGTGCGTGATCACATCACGCTGGCCGTGGGAAATCTTGGCAGGCTGGAAAGTGAAATGAAGCAGGCACTGGCCTTGAGCTCGGACATTGACGATGGCGGACCACTGCGCCTTTTGGGGGCACTTTATCTCAAAGCCCCGGCTTGGCCCAATGGCATCGGCGACCGCGACAAGGCACTGGAACTACTGGAAAAGGCAGTCAAGGAACATCCAAGGCATCCGCTCAATCACCTGTTTTATGCTCAGGCACTTTGGGATAAAGGCGATGAGGCCACCCTAACCCAGGTAAAAGCCGAATTCGATCTAGGAGAAAAGTTGTTGGCTGAGGGCAATTGGGGCTACAGCAAAGAACCCTGGAAAAAGGAATTCGATGCGTTTCAACAGGAGTTGAAGTAGCCGAGCCCGACTCCGCCAACCACCTTTGGCGCAAACCCTTCTGAAAGTGTGTTGATAATTGATAGGCAGAATTGTAGAAAGCCCTTGTATTAATATGGCCGTTATGCAGAGCTCTGCATAACGGCCAAAGTTTGCCTTTCGCAACCTATCATACCAAGTGTCCGCTATAATAAATCAACCCACTTTCAGAGGGGCTTGCAGTCGGCGCAGGTTTTTTTAAAAAACTTTGGTAGTTTTGTGGTTTGAAATTGCGCTGTCAAATAATCAAGGGCATTGACCCAAGATACCGCAAAGGCGCTCATAAGACTTGAGCATTTTGTCTTTCAACAACTTCCTGCCGACTATATGCTTAATCTCGCTGGCCATTCCCGTTACTTGATCGGTGAAGCTACGCACCTGCTGAAACACCACCGTACCATCATGATAAGGTAGGCAGCCGGTTATCCATTGACTGGAATTGTAGGAGTGCGCTGCATAGAATTCACGAGTCAACACCAAGACCCCACCGTTCCAATCCACATTAACGCGGTGCCTGAGGATAGCCGCCGTCCGACCTTCCACGGTTTTTTCCACCCACGGGAACGACTCCATAGCCCCCGGCGGTAAAGCTTTCGGGTAATCCAGCCAAGCCTTGTGCAGGACTGGCAAGTAACGCGCCAAAAGGGCGCTTTCATTCGCGGCCTGTCGTAGCTCAAGAGAAGGCTTTGAATCCAGACTATCGTCCCTCGCATAGGGTGCTATTGCATTCGTTCCGCCGTGCCGATAGGCTTTATAGCGCTGTAACAGAATCGCCCTGAAGTGCTCGCCGGCGACATCTTCGATGGTTTTGTGAGGCATCTGCTTTAGCGTCTGCTTGAAGGCTTTGAGCTTTTCTATTTCTTGGGTAGATAGATTAAATTCGTCCCCTGGCTCTGCATTCAATAAAGTCTGGGCTTCTTCCTTGGACAAGGTGACAGTTGCCAAAGAATCCACCCCACTATGCGGCGTCAATATCCCGTGGGCACTGACACCCACATCTAGCGATATAGAATCCTCACCCCGCAAATGTCCGGCCACCTTGGCTAAAGGAACGGGAAAATACCAGGCCATGCCCACGGCAATTTCATCGTCGCTCCCTTCACTCAAGGTATACGCGACAGGTTGACCTTCTGCCAGTTCGGCAATCTGAGCCCTGTCCATCCCCAACACGCCCAACACCTCCTCGACTGCTGGCGTTTGGGCAAAAGCAGGTACTCCCAACAGAATCAAACTGATACCAAAAAGTCGAACTACGGCAATAGCATCAAAAAAGTAATGTGCATAAAATAACTTAACCATTTATATCCCCTCACCCAAGCCCTCCCCCAGAAGGAGAGGGAGTAAGATGCCTAAGTTATTTCATACGCATTGCTAATCACCGACAACAACCCAACCCTTCAGGTTTTAAAATCCTGAAAGGTCTGAACCCTCCCAATAATCAGAAGTTAAGCGCCAGGTTTTAAACCAGCTTTGCTTTTAAAAAATCAATAAGTTCCTCAAATGGAACTTCTTCATTTCCGTGGGCTGTACGGCCTTTGTATTCAACCGTACCGGAATCCAGTCCACGATCACCGACAATGATGCAATGCGGAATACCGATCAATTCCATATCAGAAAACATAAAACCGGCGCGCACTTTTCTGTCATCAAATAACACCTCAATACCGGCTGCCTGCAAATCTTGGTACAATTTCTCTGTCGCCACTTTAAGGCGCTCAGACTTATGCATATTCATGGGACACAGCGCAACTTGAAAAGGCGCCAGATTGGCTGGCCAGATAATGCCTTTGTCATCATGATTTTGTTCGATAGCCGCCGCAACAACCCGGGAAATACCAATGCCGTAACAACCCATCAGCATAATTTGGCTTTTACCGCCTTCATTAATAACGCCCGCTTTCATGGACGCGCTGTATTTAGTGCCCAACTGAAATATGTGACCGACTTCAATGCCACGTGCCAAGGTAATTTCACCGTGTCCATCCGGACTGGGATCTCCTTCAACGACCGTGCGAAGATCAGCAATGAGATCAGGAACGGGTAAATCACGCTCCCAATTAACGCCTTGAAAATGCTTGCCATCTTGATTCGCGCCGCAGACAAAGTCGGACATCATCACAACACTACGATCGGCAATAACCGGAATGATTAAACCCAGCGGGCCAATTGAACCCGGTTTGCAGTTGCAGGCGCGTTGAATGTCATCTTCAGTGGCAAATTCCAGGGGCGAAGCAACGCCTTCCATTTTTTCTGCCTTGATTTTATTCAGCTCATGGTCGCCTCTTAATAATAAAGCCACCAAGCCGTCTTCTCCTTCGCCTTTAACAATTAAGGTCTTAAGGCATTGTGTGGCAGAAATTGCCAAAAATAGGCTAACTTCTTCGATGCTGTGTTGATTGGGAGTATCGATCAGTTGCATGTCAGCACTTGCCGAAGCACGCGAACCGGAAGGCATCACAGCTTCCGCTTTTTCAACGTTGGCGGCATAATCGCTTTCGGTCGAGAAGGCAATGGCATCTTCACCGGAATCCGCCAACACATGAAATTCATGCGATATTGCGCCGCCGATAGAGCCGGAATCAGCGATAACCGCACGAAACTTTAGCCCTAATTGATTAAAAATATTGGTGTAAGCCTGATACATGACCTCGTAAGTTTCTTGTAACGAGTCTTGATCCAAATGAAAGGAATAGGCATCTTTCATAATAAATTCACGCGAACGCATCACACCAAAGCGTGGACGGATTTCATCGCGGAATTTGGTTTGTACCTGATAATAAGTAATAGGCAGTTGTTTGTAACTTTTCAGCTCGTTACGCGCCAGATCGGTAATAATTTCTTCATGCGTGGGTCCCAAGCAAAAGTCACGGTCATGACGATCTTTTAAGCGGGCCAGTTCCGGGCCGTATTGTTCCCAGCGTCCGGTTTCCTGCCAAAGTTCCGCAGGTTGTAAAGCAGGCATTAACACTTCCAGGGCACCGGCTTTTTCCATTTCATCCCGCGTTATTTTTTCTACCTTGCGCAATACGCGTAGCCCCAAAGGCAACCAACTATAAAGACCGGAGGCTAGTTTGCGAATAAGTCCTGCGCGGATCATCAATTGATGACTGGCTATTTCAGCATCGGCAGGCGTTTCTTTTACGGTATTTAAAGGGAATTGAGTGGTGCGCATGTTGTAAATAAGAAGATGAAAAATAAAAATGGCTATTTTACAGCTTTTTGGCGCGTTCCCAAGTTCATTGATTGGAATTACCTGTTTATAGTCTTCCAGAAATTAAATTTCCATTACAAGAAGCTTGGATTCCATACGGATAACATCCCTTAAAGGGATGGTATCCGTTAAAATCGAAATTATTTATCTGAAAATCTATATAAGTTAATGCGTTAAAAAACTAAGCTCCCGCCCCTTTTACCCAGTACAATCGCGCATCCTGATTAGCACACGAACCAAGCTGGCTTTGAAGGTTGCGGTTAGCTATTACTTGATCTGCAAGTTTTTAATGCTTGATTTCGGGTAGTCAGCGATAACAAACAATGGGCGCGATGCGCACCCTACTCAGCTTTTTGTTGCAATACAATCCGTCTATTTTTTCGTATTTTTCGTTTTTTTTCGTGACTTTTGTAAACTATCTGTCACATCACTTACTAAAACGGGTATATTGCGCCCCTTCATTTGTATATACTATGTACCTGTTACCCCGTCATTCAGACTGAATTGATACGGACTACTTACCCAGTGGTAAGGTAAGCCCGATCAATATGCCGTCAAAATGACTAAATTGAACCCCATAGTAAAATTTTTTTAAGCCATGCCCAACCTGTCCCAAAAGGATCACCTATGAATAACAGCTTAATTTCAGAGATTACCGGACAGAACGACATTGATCCGACCGAAACCAAAGAGTGGATTGAAGCACTGCAATCGGTATTAGATCAAGATGGCAGCGAACGCGCGCACTTTCTGATTGAACAGCTGGTTGCTGCAACACGGCATTCAGGATTTGATATCCCGTTTAGTGCCAATACCGCCTATCTCAATACCATTCCCGTTTCTCGCCAAGCCCAGTTTCCCGGCGATGCTACGATAGAACAAAAAATCCGTTCTTACGTGCGTTGGAATGCCATGATGATGGTATTGAGGGCAAACAAGCACACCAATGTCGGTGGACATATTGCCAGTTTTGCCTCGGCCGCAACGCTTTATGATGTCGGTTACAATCATTTTTGGCATGCCGCTTCTGATCAACATGACGGCGATTTGATTTTTACGCAAGGTCATTTAACACCCGGTGATTATGCCCGCGCTTTCTTGCTGGGCAGACTCACTCAAGAACAAATGGATAACTTTCGTCAGGAAGTTGATGGCAACGGTTTGCCTTCTTATCCACATCCTTGGCTAATGCAGGATTTCTGGCAGTTTCCAACCGTTTCAATGGGACTTGGTCCGATTATGGCCATTTATCAGGCCCGTTTCATGCATTATTTGCAAGATCGCGGCTTTGCCAATACCTCGGAACGTAAAGTCTGGAGTTTTCTGGGTGATGGTGAAACCGATGAGCCTGAATCATTAGGCGCGATTGGTATGGCCGGGCGTGAAAAACTGGACAACCTGATTTTTGTCATTAACTGTAACCTTCAGCGCCTGGATGGCCCTGTGCGTGGTAATGGCAAAATTATTCAAGAGCTGGAAAGTGAATTTCGCGGTGCCGGTTGGAATGTGATTAAACTGGTTTGGGGGCAACGCTGGGATGCGTTATTGGCGCGTGACAAGGGTGGCTTACTGGCAGCACGCATGATGGCCTGTGTCGATGGTGATTTTCAAACCTTTAAAGCAAAAGACGGCGCTTATGTGCGCGAACATTTCTTTAATACGCCTGAATTAAAGGCCATGGTTTCTGACTGGTCTGACCGTGATATCTGGGAATTGAATCGGGGCGGCCATGATCCCTCCAAAACCTATGCCGCGTTTCATGCGGCGGTAAATCATAAGGGGCAACCTACCGTTATTTTAGCCAAAACCATTAAAGGTTATGGCATGGGTGCGTCTGGCGAAGCCCAGAACATTTCTCATCAACAGAAAAAAATGAGCGACATCTCGCTGAGTCACTTCAGGGATCGCTATGACTTGCCGGTAACCGATGAGGAAATGCAAAAGCTTCCTTATCTGACTTTTGCAGAAGGTTCAAAAGAACTGGTGTATATGCAGCAGCGCCGGGCTGAATTGGGCGGTCATTTACCGTCCAGAAGAACCAAATCTTATGCCTTGGATGTGCCTGTTTTAAGTGATTTTAAAACCTTGCTTGAAGCGACCCGTGAAGGCCGTGAAATTTCAACCACCATGGCGTTTGTAAATCTGCTTAATATTTTGGTTAAAGACAAAAATATCGGCAAACGCATCGTGCCCATTGTTCCTGACGAATCAAGAACCTTTGGTATGGAAGGTATGTTTAGACAGTTGGGTATCTGGTCACAAGTGGGGCAATTATATACGCCGCAAGATGCCGACCAACTGATGTTCTACAAAGAAGACAAGCACGGTCAAGTGTTGCAGGAAGGCATTAATGAAGCGGGTGGTTTGTGTGACTGGATTGCAGCCGGCACCGCCTACTCAACCCATAACGTGCCGATGATTCCGTTTTTTATCTATTACTCCATGTTTGGTTTTCAACGGGTGGGCGATTTAATCTGGGCAGCGGCTGATCAACGTACCCGTGGCTTTTTAATGGGTGGCACCGCCGGAAGAACCACCTTAAATGGCGAAGGTCTTCAGCACGAAGATGGTCACAGCCATTTAATGTCTGCTACCGTACCTAATTGCATCTCTTATGACCCCACTTATGCTTATGAAGTGGCGGTTATCATTCAGGACGGTTTACGCCGTATGTATGTTGAGCAGGAAGATGTGTTCTATTACATCACGGTGATGAATGAAAATTACAGCCATCCGGCCATGCCAAAAGGGGTGGAACTGGATATTCTTAAAGGCATGTATAGCTTTAGTCAGGGCGCAAAAAACAAAGCGCCAAGAGTTCAGTTATTAGGGTCTGGAACCATTTTCCGTGAAGTCGAGTTTGCCGCTGAATTGCTCAAAAATGATTGGGGCGTAGAAGCCGATTTATGGAGTTGCCCAAGCTTTACCGAATTGGCCAGAGACGGACAATCTTGTGAACGCTGGAATCGCTTGCATCCAACGGAACCTGCAAGACAATCGCATGTTGCCAGTTGCTTGGGTAATGCCGTAGGGCCTGTTATTGCGGCGACTGATTATACCCGTGCGTTTGCCGAACAAATTCGTGCTTATATTACTGCGCCTTATACCGTATTGGGAACCGATGGTTTTGGCCGTTCTGATACCCGTGAAAACTTGCGACGGTTTTTTGAAGTCGATCGTTACCATGTCACTATTGCGGCACTAAAAAGTTTGGCTGATTCAGGTCAATTTGATGCGGCCAAAGTAGAGGTTGCCATCGCTAAATACGGCATAGCGGCGGATGCGAAAGCTCCGTGGCTAATTTAACAGAAGGAAAATTATATGACTCGTTTGTGTGAAATTAGAGTTCCCGATGTTGGTAATGTCGCTGAAATTGATGTTGTTGAAGTATTGATTCAAGCCGGCGATATCGTCGAACTGGAACAAACCGTAGCCACACTTGAAACGGACAAGGCCAGTATGGACTTGCCGTCCAGTGCCGCAGGCACTATACAACAAGTTTATATCAAGCCCGGCGATACCGTATCCGAAGGCTCACTGATTGCAACGGTATTGGTCAGTGATGACGAGGTTAGCGTTGCCGAACCGGCGGCGCAACCCGCCGCTATCGTTGCTGAAACACCCGCCCCCACTTCGGTCGTTGAAAAAGCGCCGGAACCGGTCAGCCTGCCGGTACAACGGGCACCCGAACCCAAAGCACCGGAAGTTTTGCAAAACCCTGAGGTATCCGGCGAAAAAGCCCATGCCTCACCGTCTGTGCGTCTTTTTGCACGCGAACTGGGTGTTGATGTCGCTAAAATAAAAACCGGTAGCGGCCGTAAGGGACGCATTTTAAAAGACGATGTAAAAAGCTTTGTCAAAAAAGTCATTACTGAAGGCGTCGTGGCAACGGGAGCCGGTATTCCGAGCATACCCGCTGTTGATTTTTCTCCTTATGGTGAAACCGAAGTCCAAAAACTCAGCAAAATCAAACGCCTGACCGGACAAAATCTGAGTCGTGTGTGGTTAAATCTGCCGATGGTAACCTACCATGAAGAAGCCGATATAACCGAGATGGAAGCGTTTCGTAATGCCCTGAATGCTGAAAAAGCCAAAGGCGAGTTAAAAATCACCGGTTTGATGTTTATCATTAAAGCAATGGTTGCGGCTATGCAGCAGTTCCCCAGCTTCAATGCGTCTTTGTCTGCCGATGGCGAAAATTTAATACTAAAGAAATATTTTAATATTGGTATCGCTGTTGATACGCCTAACGGCTTGGTCGTGCCCGTATTACGCAACGTCAACAACAAAAGCGTCAATGAGTTGGCCGTTGAATTAGCCGAAAAAAGCGAGAAAGCGCGTCTGGGTAAATTATTGCCCGGTGATATGCAAGGCGGCTGCATGACCATTTCCAGCCTTGGCGGAATTGGCGGCACGTCGTTTACACCGATTGTTAATGCACCGGAAGTTGCCATATTGGGCGTTACCCGAGCAAAAATGCAACCGGTCTGGAATGGCAAAGAATTTTTGCCACGCCTGATGTTACCGCTGGATTTAACCTACGACCACCGCGTCATAGACGGCGCGGAAGGCGCCCGCTTTATGGCGACCGTCAAATACTATCTGGCTGATATTCGCCGACTGTTAATTTAACACGGGACACACTAACAATGAATGAAGCAGTTTTACACGCGGAAGTTTTGGTATTGGGTGGCGGCCCTGGCGGTTACAGTGCGGCGTTTCGCGCGGCCGATTTAGGCAAACAAGTCGTTTTGATTGAACGCTACCCAGTACTGGGTGGCGTGTGTCTTAATGTCGGTTGTATTCCCTCAAAAGCCTTACTGCACGCCGCACAAATAATTCATGAAACCGAAGAATTTGAACAACACGGTGTCAGTTACGGCAAACCGACCATTGATATTGATAAAATCAGAGACTGGAAAGAAAGCATTACCAAAACCTTAAATGACGGACTGGCGGGCTTGGTCAAACAACGCAAGGTGACTTTTATTCAGGGCATCGGAAAATTTACCTCACCGGATACGGTAGCCGTAGAAACTGAAGCAGGCATCCAAACCATCCGCTTTGATCAGGCCATTATTGCCGCCGGTTCACGTCCTACTAAAATACCGATTTTTCCGCATGATGATCCCCGTTTATGGGATTCAACGGATGCGTTGGAATTAAAAGAAATCCCTAAAAAGCTGTTGATTGTCGGTGGCGGCATTATTGGTTTGGAAATGGCAACGGTTTACCATGCGATGGGTTCAGAAATCAGTGTGGTTGAGCTGATGGATCAAATCATTCCGGGCTGTGATAAAGACTTGGTAACGCCTCTCGCCCGACGCATAAAAAAGCAATATAAAAATATCTGGCTGGACACTCGCGTAACGTCTATTGAATCTCACGATGAAGGTCTGAAAGTCTTTTTTGAAGGCAAAGGCGCACCAGAATCCGAACTGTTTGATGCCGTGTTGGTTGCGGTAGGCCGCAGACCCAACGGGCCATTAATCGGTGCGGATCTGGCGGGCATTACGGTTGATCAACAAGGCTTTATTGCCGTCGATAAGCAGCAACGTACCAATGTCGGTCATATTTTTGCCATCGGCGATATCGTCGGCAACCCCATGCTGGCACACAAAGCTGTTCACGAAGGCAAAGTAGCCGCCGAAGTGACTGCCGGTCATAAAGCCCACTTTGACGCCCTGACTATTCCTTCCGTTGCCTATACCGATCCTGAAATTGCCTGGATGGGACTCACCGAAAACCAGGCCAAACAACAAGGTATCGAATACGACAAAGCGGTATTCCCTTGGGCAGCCAGTGGCCGTTCTTTGTGTATCGGTCGCAAAGAAGGCTTAACCAAAATACTCTGTGAAAAAGACACCGGCAAACTGCTGGGTGCCGGCATGGTCGGCACCAACGCCGGCGAGTTAATTGCAGAAGCCGTCTTGGCACTGGAAATGGGTGCCGATGCCGAAGATATCAGCTTAACCATTCATGCACATCCCACCTTGGCCGAAACCTTTGGCTTTGCCGCTGAAATGATTACCGGCACCATTACCGATCTT
>CAIUYS010000283.1 GCA_903903365.1 uncultured Methylococcaceae bacterium | reverse complement strand
CCTGACCCCGCCTGTGAATTTTTATTGCCCGATGCTGACTGGGTATTTTTAACCGCCAGTTCAATCACCAATAAAACTTTTCCGCGTCTGGCCGAACTGGCGCAAAACGCGACCACCGTATTGATGGGGCCGACCCTGCCGTGGTTTCCCCAATGGCATGAATTTGGCATTGATTATCTGGCCGGTCTGGAAGTCGTCGATCCGGTAAAACTATACCAGACTGCGGCGGAAGGTGGCGGAGTCCGTATTTTTGAAAACGGTGCCTGTTACCGGATAGTCAAGCTAACACCCGACAACAGCATGATTTGGTTGAAAAATAGAATAGCCCAAGATTATAATGAAAAGCAGCAACTGACTTCAGCAATGGAGCAGTGGTATTCGTCAGGAAAAAATGGCCGGTTTCCTGAATTTAACCGACTACATCAAGTAACCACGCGCCTATCGCGCATGGATAGCAGTTATAAACGTCTGTGGGATACTCATCACGGGGAGAACTATCATGACTGATTTATTAAACCGCAGCCGCGTTATCCTTTATTACAACGGTGTCATCAGCGGCCTGACGTTGTTCACGCAACACCCTCACGACAGTGTTTGCACGCCCACTCCTTTACCTGCCTTGTCTTCCGTTTTGGAAGAAGATGAACTGTCTCTGACCATCGTCCACACGCCGCCGGCCAATGTAGTCAGTACCATCAGTCATGCTCTGGGTTTACCCACGCATCTCTTGCACGCCAATCCCGCTTATCGGGAACAGGTTGATACACCGGACGGTATCATCACCGTGTATTTGGCTTATTTTAATGCGCTGGATCCACCCCATAAATTGATGGCTGAAAAAGGCTGTAAATTAAGAACATTTACCGAGCTAAGAAACCGGCCGCCCGCAGAATTGGAATTATTACGCCGTGCTTATGCCTTGGTGATGGAATCATAACTGTGTTTGATTTTATCGACGAGTGCCCTGGCGAAGAAGCTATTTTAACCGGGGTTTTTAGGTTTTCGCCAAGCGAAGGTTCTTGATTAAAATCGTCACCGCGTTTACCAAGGCATCAATCATGCTCTGGTAATCAGCAGTCTGACCTTGGCGTGCAGTTTGTTCCAACAGCAAGGCGCATTCTTTTGCCGGTTCGGCATAAAACTCAGCAACGGCTCCCTTAATGGCTTGCGCCGCATTTGCCAGAGCAGGAAGATTACCTTCAGCCTGAGCCTTGGTTAATTCATTAAGTTGCTTGGGGGCTTCTGTTAAAAATAGCGTTATCACTTCGTCCAGTAACGCCTTATCACCATTCAGGTTTTCAAGTGCGGCTGTGGCGTTCCAAATACTCGTGTTGGCGTTTTTTTCAACGTTTAAAGCTGATGCTGTTGCTGTCGGTTGTGACCCCAAGCGACCTGCCAAGATGGCTGCTAATTGTTCTGCAACAATCGGTTTGCCTAAATAATCATCCATCCCGGCGGCCAGACATTTTTCCAGTTCGCCTTTCAGTGCATTGGCAGTGAACGCGACCACGGTTTGCCGAGGCAAGCCCAGTCGGGCTTCCAATAACCGCAGTTCGCGGGTGGCGACATAACCATCCATCACCGGCATTTGACAATCCATCAAGATCAAATCGTAGGTGTGTTGCGTCAACATAGCGAGGGCTAGCTGGCCGTTTTCAGAAAGATCCGGAACGATGCCGTATTTGGACAGCTTGGCAATAATGACTTTTTGATTGACTTTGTTATCCTCCACGACCAATACTTTTTTATCTTTATAGTCAGGCCATTGACGTTCAGTCAGTGCCGGTTTTTGGTCGGGGCGTGAGCCACCCTGTAACGCATTGACAATCGCATCAAAGAGTTGCACTTGACGTGCGGGCTTCAACAAGCGTTGGATAATACCGGTGTTTTGATAATCAGCAAGCTTAAGCTGATCACCCGATGATAATAAAATAATCGGGATTTTTGCTAACGCAGGTATTTCAGCCAGATATTTTGCCAAGGTTAAACCGTCCATCGTCGGCATTTGCATATCCATCACGATTAAATCGTAGATCACTCCCTGCAAGGCGGAGGTTTGCAATTGCATCAAGGCGGCGCTGCCATTATCAAACGCGCTGACCTCCAAGCCCCAACGGTTTAAATAGGTGCTTAATATGTTACGGTTGGTGGCGTTATCATCAACAATCAACGTACGTTTACCGGCAAGATCGTAAAATGACTCGGTTATCTCGATGCTTTCACTTTGTGCAAGGGGCAAGGTAAACCAAAAACAGGAGCCTACGCCCTGAACGCTGTTTACGTCAATGATGCCGCCCATGAGCTCGACCAATTTTTTGCTGATAAATAAACCTAGCCCCGAGCCGCCAAAACTGCGTGAGGTTGTGCTATCGGCCTGGGTAAAAGACTTAAATAACGTTAGCTGTGTGGCCGGCGAAATGCCGATACCGGTATCGTGTACTTCAAAACGTAATTCATCCAGGCTATCAGACAGGGGTGTTTGGGAGACACTGACAGAAATTTCACCCTGATCGGTAAATTTAACGGCATTACCGATTAAATTAGTCAACACTTGGCGGATACGCAAGGGGTCGCCACGCCAGCGTAAAGACAGATCGGCAGGTAATAAACAGTTTAACGCCAGTCCCTTGGCATGCGCTTGTCCCGCCATTGCTGCGCACACATCATCAACCAGATCAACGAGATTAAAATTAACCTGCTCAATTTCAACCTTACCCGCTTCCAGCTTGGACAAGTCCAGAATGTCGTTGATAATTGCCAGCAAGATTTCGCCGGAGCTATGCGCCGTTTCAAGCCAATCCAGTTGGGTAGGTGTCATTTCAGTCTCGCGCAGCAAGTCCAACATGCCTAACACGCCGTTCATGGGCGTTCGGATTTCATGACTCATATTAGCCAGAAACTCCGATTTTGTCCGCGTCGCATCCTCTGCAATTTCCTTGGCTTTGAGCAGCGCATCGGCGGCTTCGTGCTCGAAGGTAATATTGTCGATAATCTCAACGACCGCCAAGGCAGGATCTTCGCTCTCCAAGGCTTGTCCTGAAAGCCTGGCCCAAAAAAGTCTACCGTCCTTGTTGATGAGTTGTCGTTCAATGTGGTGAAACTTGCCGTTTGAAATCTCTTGGTATACGAAATTACTGTCTGCTTGATAGGCCGCTTCATCCGGATACCACAGGCGCGTTGACTGGCCGTCAAGCTCCCCTGAGGCATAACCAAACAGTTCTTCCAGTTTGCGATTACAGCGCAGGATGATGCCCTCTTTGATCAGTGCGATACCCGATGTTACGGAATCAAAAATGGCGCGTTGTTCTTCATTATTTATTCGTAAAGCTTCCTTTGCCTG
>CAIUYS010000282.1 GCA_903903365.1 uncultured Methylococcaceae bacterium | reverse complement strand
GGGGATCAGAGATATCAGCCGGCGTGATTTTGTTCATCACCTCATCGGCTTTATAACCCAACATATTTTCCGCACCAACATTAAAAATCTGAATAACGCCCTTCGCATCGGTGGCAATGCTGGAAAAATTGGCGCTGTTAAAAATGGCGTTTTGCAATGCCCCATTTTCTGGAGTCTGAGTGGCCCACTCAACTCGCAGGTTTTTATTTTTTTTAATCATCTTAAGTTGATGTCTGTTAGTTAACTTTTTAAAGCGCCTGTATTCATATATAGACTTAAGGAAATTAAATTTTCAAATTAAATGCATTTAAAATCAATTGAATATATCCAGAAACTGGAAATTATTTATATGAAAGTTTATAAACAGATACTGGGTTGCCGCCATTTTTTGTTGCGATATTAGACTACCCACTAATCCGGGATAAGAAATTTTAGTTAACGCCGTCGCACCGGCAAGGATGCCGGTATCCAGTGCCATGAAGGGTAGCTTTCCGATAACGTTACCGCATGCTTTAGGGTCTATGCCAAATTACAGCTTCACATCCGTGTGACTGGATTCCGGCATCCCTGCCGGAATGACGGACTTTTTGGCACTTGGCGAATCATTTTGCTGTTCAGTCTCCCATCTTACAGCGGTTTCATGAAATGTTAATTACAAAAAAATTATATAGTGTTTAATGGGAGCTGTTGTAAATCAGACTTTGCCTAATTCCAAGACTTATTAGTTATCCCGTAGCCGAACGTCTGCAATTGCACATATTTCAGATGTTGATTAATCGTAACCACCGGGCAGATATTGTCGGTTGGAAGACGGACAATTGGCGATATACAGGATGGAGGATTCTATCCATTTGCTTAGCTCGACCGTCATTGTCAGTAACACAATTAAGCGGTAAAGTGATCGTCAACTTATAAAATTTAGATATGTCCATATTTATTCTTTGTGAATTATTTACTCACACATTTGACAATAAATTGTTTATAAACGAATATATATATTATGTATGAATTACGCCATTACCTAACTGCCGACGAGAAAGATGTCTATCTTGATTGGCTACGAAAACAGCGCGACATAACGGCAAGGATTGCTGTAGATCGGCGCGTGAACCGTGTCGAACAAGGTAACTTTGGCGATCATAAGTTTTGTCGTGATGGAGTGTGGGAGCTACGCATTGATGTGGGTGCTGGCTATCGTGTGTATTATGCCATCGCAGGTAAAGAAATTGTGTTGCTACTGTGTGCGGGCGAGAAGCGAACGCAAGACGCGGACATCGACCGCGCTTGCAAATATTGGCAGGATTGGCAAAGGAGAACATGAGATGAAAGATAGAACGCATGATGAGGCAATGGCTGAGATGTACCGGGAAGACCCAGCATATGCGCTTCAATTACTGAACAGCATTCTTGAGAATGGCGATCAAAGCGAACTTTTGATTGCCCTAAGACAAATGGCAAAAGCTTTTGGGGGGGTGCAGGCCATAGCCGAGCAGGCACACCTGAATCCGAATCAGCTTTACCGCACCTTATCGCCAGAAGGCAACCCTGCACTGAGCAGCTTTTCTGCGATTCTCAAGGCAATGGGTATGCGCCTTTCAGTGCAGCCTATACAGCACATCTAGCGGCACATGGTTGATTCACCGAATCATAAACTAAGCTATTGAATATGATCTTATTTACATGATGAATGGTTATAAATAATTGGTCTAGTAATGCCAAAAGCCAAAAGCAGGGACAGGAAATCAGAACGGTTCAAAATCAATCGCGCTGGCGGTCTCTGAATGACTGCTTTACGACCCAAACCCGCCCTATAAGAACGATCTACGAATGGCTCCTCTTGGCCGTGAGCTGGCGGTCAGCTCCAACTAAAATCAACACACTCTCGGAGTGGCTTGCCCCTAATCCTTCTTTCTCAAAGAGGGTCTGAATAATTACAAGACAGTTTTCTTCGTGTCTTCGTGGTGAAAAAAACAAATAGTCGCTTAAATTAATTCACGGCCGGTAAAGTTTCTTAATATTGCCAGTGGACTTGCATTCGTATCATATTGATTTGATACGGGCAAATGAAACGTTTGTTCCATCATGTACTGACCGGACATTGCGGCATGTGAGACTTGGTCAGAAAAGCACGCCCAAACAGAGCCGGCGGGGAATGGCACGGTTAATTGAGGGCTGTTACGCTGATAATCCAAGTCACGCTTCATTGCATCGTGCAATTGGAGCATTAAATGATCATATTCACTTCTAAATGATTTGGTAACGCCGGCAATATTTAACGCTCTTGCACGCCAGGCAGAGTAGGGTGCTGCTTGTGGAATAAATCGTTCAACAATCGCTTCAAAGGGTTCTCCTACACGCCACACTCTTGCGACATTATCAGGATTTACATTGATAAAGACGCGTAATATGCGCTCCCCATAATTAGGTCGCGAAGGAAACGCGTCAACATGTAAGCGTTTGTCATCAGCACGCCAGGATTGATTTCGTGTTTCTATTTGCATGGGCCGAAAACTCGTGGGTGCCACGCTCAAATAATCCTTATAGCAAGGAAAATAGCTATTAACAAGGGCTTGTGCCTGGGTGCGAAAACGCTCCATCATTAAACCGAGTCCCGCTTGGACTTCTTCATTACCAACGGCGCCTTTTAAGTTTCCTGAAGCATCCAAACTTATGTTTCGAGACTTTGGGTTACGTATTTCTGAAGTGAAAAAATCCAGTTCAAATGCTGGAACAGGAAATTCAAGGCTTGTGAAATGGAGTACCTTTCCCGCTTCTAAATCAGTAACCCATTTGTCTTGTGCAATGTGGGTCGTCCATTCGGGATGGTTTACTTCAATAATTTGATTGTTCATTTTTATAGCATACGATTTGTGTTCTTGGGGTTACATTAAAATATTTAAAGGACTTGATTCTATAAGTCCACTGTAGACATCAATGTACGTTTTAAAGATAAATTTTGTGTAAATGTATTTTATAAATAATAGACTATTATCAGTCACTATTGAGTGAATTTTCGGTGATTGTTGATTTTTTTGGGGAGGTTACAAAGGAGGCGGTCTTTTTGTTAATTGATGAATTTGTGGTGAAGTTGTTTTGTTTCTCCATGGCGCTTTATAGCCGCATTACTGCGGCTATAATGAATTATCCTAGCGCTTATATCTATCAGAAGTGGAGCGGGCGAACCTGTTTTACTGTTGTAAAACACCCTTACAATTCAAATTTCCGGCAAGTAATAACTCCGGGTTGAGAACGGCTTAACTTACCGAGAAACTTTCGCCGCAGCCGCAGGTGCCTTTAACATTAGGGTTATTAAACTTAAACGCTTCATTAATGCCTTCTTTGCGATAATCCAGTTCTATGCCGTCAACAAATTCAAGATCACTTTCCGGTACGATAACTTTAACGCCGAAGCCTTCAAATACAGTGTCATTTTGATTCAGTGTGTCGGCGTAATCAAGCACATAAGCATAACCCGAGCAACCGGACTTTTTTACGCCTAATTTTAAACCAAGCCCTTTGCCACGTTTTTCCAACTGTTTTTTTATTTGACGCGCTGCACTTTCAGTTAATGAGACAGACATAACACCCTCTTT
>CAIUYS010000281.1 GCA_903903365.1 uncultured Methylococcaceae bacterium | reverse complement strand
GGTTTCCTGAACCATGGTGTGGCTGGAAACCAGCGGCAAAAATTGTTTTGGATAGTGTCCTCGAGAAAGTGGCCAAAGCCGTGTTCCTGAACCACCCGATAAGATAACGGGAATCATAGTTTTTCCTTAAGTTGTAAAAATTTAAAAATACAAAAATTAATTCAATTATTCTAACACTTTTTAATTTACATCTTGTATTTTTGCTTTAGTTGATTGCACGGGCTGCAATGGCTGATGTTGATCATTTGGATTGATTATATTTATCATCCAAGCCACTCAGTCTATATAGCCTCAGAAAATAATTTCGATACCAACAGATAATACTCAATCATCTATCCAACAGGAAAGATACACCATCTATATTACAGTATAAAAAAGCTTCCCTTGGTAATATATAAATACGGGCAGGAGTAAATCTACTTTCCGTAGCTAATGAAATCAAAATAAGGACAGACGATAGGTTGAATAAGAAGCAAATTACCGTTAGGTAGCCAATCAACCTAAGTCACATGACTTTGAATGCTATTTTGGTACGACGTATGTTAAAATTCTTTTAAGCCGCTGCCCACAATCCCCCGTCCCTAATTGACGAAACTGTAGGTACCGGCAACATCATCACAACTTCTCCATTTTACGACGGGTTACGCATCCCTATGTTTAAAGGCAGCTTATTTAAAAAAACAGGACTTGCCTGGACGATGCTTGGCATCGGCTTGCTGGCGACCCTATTTATCAGCCTTCAGGTCAAGCAAGGTATTGACCAAGCGGCGGTGAGACAGTTTGCTTTCACTTGCGACCAAGTCACCCTTAAAATCCAGGAACGACTCGATGCCTATGCACTCATTCTTCGAGGCGGCAGCGCTCTTTTTGCGGCATCAGTCTCGGTAGAGCGCAAAGAATGGCAAGCCTACACCGATAGCCTGCAAGCAGAACAAAATTTTCCCGGCATACAGGGGTTCGGTTTTGCACAAATCATTCCGGCTGATCAACTTGCCGCCCACATCGCCAAGATTCGCAAAGAGGGCTTTCCTGGCTATACCATAAGCCCAACCGGCAAACGCGACATTTACACGTCTGTCATCTACCTTGAGCCGTTCCGCGACCGTAACTTGCGTGCTTTTGGTTACGACATGTACACCGAACCCGTCAGGCGAGCCGCTATGGAACAAGCACGCGACACCGGCGTTACGACACTGTCCGGCAAGGTTGAACTGATACAGGAGACGGGTACTGATGTCCAGGCAGGCGTTTTGATGTATGCTCCCGTCTATCGAAACGGCGCTCCGGTGAACACAGTCGAGCAAAGGCGGGCAGCGCTGTTCGGTTGGGTTTACAGTCCTTATCGGATGAATGATCTTATGAACGGTATCTTGGCCGACTGGGAGCGACATGAAGACAAAGCGGTTGACCTGACTATCTACGATGGGCAAGAGGCAACACTTGCCAGTCAGCTGTTCGACAATCAACCTGCTATCGACTCTGACGACCATTCGCTATTCTACCAGCAACGAACCATCGACTTTAAAGGCCATCAGTGGCTGCTGGTGCTTGATCGTAAGGGAACCCTGTCCGCCATCAACTACTTGCCGGCATGGGCAGTATTGGGCGGAGGCCTTGCCCTCAGTGGCTTACTGTTTGGATTGATGCGTTCGATGACCAACACACAAGCCACCGCTGTTCGTATCGCCGAAGGACTGACCGCAGAAATCAGGCAAGGTCAGAAATTATTGAGCCAGAGTCAGAAAAAAATTCATCTCCTGCTAAATTCCACTGCCGAAGCAATATACGGTATTGACACGAACGGAAACTGTACATTCTGCAACAATGCCTGCCTTCATCTGCTGGGCTACCAGCATCCTGACGATCTGCTTGGCAAGAACATGCATTGGCAAATTCACGGAAAATACGCGGATGGTACGCACTTTCCCGTTGAAGCTTGCCGTATCTTTCAAGCCTACAGGAAAGGCGAACGCATGCATGTAGACGATGAAGTGCTCTGGCGCTCTGATGGCAACTCTTTTCCGGCCGAATATTGGTCATATCCGGAAAGTGAAAACGGCGTGATTGTAGGCGCTGTGGTTTCATTTGTGGATATTACAGAGCGGAAAGAAACACAAAAGGCACTGGATAGGCAAATGCAACTTCAGCAACAGGCAAAGGAAGCTTTACGAATAAATAATGAAGAACAACGCGCCATTTTTGATTCCGTAACATCGGGTATCGCACTGATTAAAGAGGGCATCATTCTGCGCTGTAATCGCAAACTGGAAGATCTGTTTGGTTATGCCTCAGGGGAGCTTGACGGCCAGTCAACGCGCCTGTGGTATCCGGATGAAGCGGCCTATCAAGCGGACAGTCATTTCGTATATCAGGAGATTTCAAATGGCAAGTTTTACCACATTGAACGACAGCTCATCTGCAAGGACGGCAGACTTTTTTGGGCCAGGCTTTCAGGACAAGCCTTGGAGAGCGAAGATCCTGCCTTAGCGGTCGTTGAGATTATTGACAACATTACCTTTGAGCACGAAGCCGCCGATGCGCTGCTCAAAGCCAAGGAAATGGCCGAGGATGCAACCCGGACAAAATCGGAGTTTCTGGCTAATATGAGTCATGAAATCCGAACGCCCATGAACGGCGTGTTGGGCATGTTGGACTTGCTGCGCGAGACTGAAATGACACCTACCCAACTGGATTGGCTTGAAACGGCGCATAGCTCTGGCGAAATCTTGCTGGCAATTATCAACGACATTCTGGATTTGTCCAAGCTGGAAGCGGGTAAGGTTGAAATTGAGCAGGTTAATTTTAATCTCGTTGATCTAGTTGATGATGTGTGTGCAGCAATGGCCATACAAGCGCATGCCAAGGGACTGGCGTTAAACTGTTTATTACC
>CAIUYS010000280.1 GCA_903903365.1 uncultured Methylococcaceae bacterium | reverse complement strand
TTTTGCCAATAGCAGGGTAGCCCACTTTAGCACCCCTGAAGTGGCTGTCGATGCCTTTTCATTTTTAGCCAAGTATGCCCAGAATCAGATTTTGCTAAAACAAATCCCTTCACCCACCGATGAACTTGCAACGCCCGATGTTGAAGGCTCCCGTTTAATTATTGAACGCGTACTTTCAGAAGGTCGTCAGGTTTTAACGGCTCAGGAATCCAAAGCCATACTGGCCGCTTTCCATATTCCGGTCACCCAAACCATCAAGGTATCCAGTGTAAAAGATGCCATGATTGCCGCAGAAACCTTACGGTTTCCAGTCGTTTTAAAAGTCAATATGGCGGAGTTTAGCCATAAATCCGATATTGGCGGCGTCCGGCTTAACATTAACAGCGTCCAGGATATTTCCCGCCACTATACGGAAATGGAAGCCGCCATTAAGCAACTGCATCCCGAGATAACTGAAGTCGGCATGACTGTCGAGCCCATGTTCCGCAGTCCCAATGGTCGTGAATTGATGATAGGCGTAGTAAGAGACCCCGTGTTTGGCCCTGCCATCAGTTTTGGTCTGGGGGGTACTATGGTCGAAATCTTAAAAGATAATGCCGTCGCCCTGCCGCCACTCAACGCCTACATGGTTGAGCAAATGATTGCCAAAACCAAGGCGGCCAGATATCTGGCTGCCTTTCGTCAATTACCGCCGGCCAATAAACAAGCCCTGATTAATGTGCTACTAAATATATCAACCATGGTCAGTGAACTGCCGGAAATTTTAGAACTGGACATTAATCCGTTGATCGTTGACGAAAACGGCGTAATGGCTGTTGATGCACGTATTAAAGCGCAAGTATCGCATCAACTTACCCGCTATTCGCACATGGCGATTCATCCTTATCCGCATGAATTAATACAGTACCATCAATTAAACAACGGCGTTAATATCACCATTCGCCCTATCCGTCCTGAAGATGCTATTTTAGAAAAAGATTTCCATAATCGTTTGTCAGAACGCACGAAATATTTCCGGTTTATGCAAGCGTTACAAGAATTAACACCGGAAATGATAGTCCGCTTCACGCAAATCGATTATGACCGTGAAATGGCCTTTGTTGCCGTCACTGAGGATGCCAACATGCCCAGTGAACTGGGTGTTGGCCGCTGCTTAATGAACCCGGATGGTAATTCTGTGGAATTTGCACTGGTGGTTGCTGACGATTGCCATTGTTTGGGCATAGGTTCCAAACTCATGACAACCTTAATGCAGACGGCCAAAGCCAAAGGCATCTCTTTTTTTGAAGGGGAAGTTTTGGTCGTTAATAAACCGATGTTATCACTGGTTACCAAGCTGGGTTTTAGTATAGAAACCATTGCCGATGATAATGAAGTCGTGCGCGTTGTTAAAGACTTAAGGCAATAATAAAAGCCTGCACCACCCGCCGTCAATGCGGGTGGTGCAGCGATTATTGATGCGTTACCGACTGCGGCGTCAGCTTCCAGATTTCACGATTGTATTCCACAATCGTTCTATCGGTAGAGAATTTACCACTGTTGGCACAATTTAAAATACTCATTCGGGTCCAATGATCTTTATCCAGATAAGCGTCTTCAACACGTTTTTGGGCATCAATATAACTACGAAAATCAGCAACCGTCATCCAGGGATCATGCGGACTTTTTATGGAATTGATCAGATCATCAAAAATACCCGGTTCAAATTGATTAAAATAACCGGACTCCAAAAGATGCATAACCTGCCGCAGATCTTCATCTTGGTCGATCATGGCAACAGGGTCATAATGACCTCGCCTGGCCTCAATTTGTTCTTCGGTTAAGCCGAACAGAAAAAAGTTTTCATCCCCCACTTCTTCACGAATTTCAATATTGGCACCGTCCAGCGTACCGATAGTAATGGCTCCGTTCATCATTAACTTCATATTACCGGTACCCGAGGCTTCTTTGCCGGCGGTGGATATTTGCTCGGATAAATCAACGCCAGGACATAACCTTTCCATGGCTGAAACCCGATAATCCTTCAAAAACAGCATCGCTAATTTCTTATCTGTATCAGGGTCTGAATTAATGACCTGGGCAACGTTATTGATCAACTTGATGATTTTTTTAGCCATGCGATAACCGGGAGCAGCTTTGCCGCCAATTAATACAAATCGTGGCACCCGGCTATCAACGTCACCGTTTTTAATACCGTTATAAAGATAAATCACATGCATTACATTGAGCAGTTGACGCTTGTATTCATGAATACGCTTAACCTGTACATCTAATATGGCATCCACATTAAAATTTATATCAGTGTCGTTTTTACGTTGTTTATAATCAATCAAACGCTGTTTTGCTGCCTGTTTAATGACATGCCAGCGATGCCGAAATTGCGCATCCTCGGCATAAGGTTCCAGCTTTTTTAATTGCGACAAATCCGTAACCCACCCGTCGCCTATCGTCTCGGTTATCAGGCTTGCCAATGCCGG
>CAIUYS010000279.1 GCA_903903365.1 uncultured Methylococcaceae bacterium | reverse complement strand
TTTCTCGTAACATGCTAATTTAATAATATTTTTTTGTTTTACCAAGTGTATATTTTATCATTTTAGACAGGTGAATTTTCTTTTTTTCACCTTCAGGCTATTAATTCCATTCGCTTTAATGGGTTTTGCAAGTGCCTCATAAGACAAACTAAATTAGTCAACTGTAATTTACTTACGTCCTTACAAGTTTACTGCAATAAAGACTTGCCGGATAAAAAGTTATTACACAATTTGTGTAATAACTTTTACTGAACCCGATTACTGCTATAGCTTTCATCTATTTCACTTATTCCATGAATAACTGGGGTCGGAGTAACAATAAAAGCGGGCAAGTCATCTGAATTAATGCATGACTCATAGTCGGCTTCAGTCAATAATTTTGCAAGTGGCTCATAATAGACAAATGCAATAACCGATGAAAGTTATCTTGAACTAATGCCCTGGCAATAGAAAGTAATTGCCCTGGGAATTCTGATAAATAAAAATAAATTACATAAACTGCACTTAATAAGTACATTCAAGATAGAAAAAAAGCGTAAAATACCGCCTTTAAAAAACTATTAAATGAACTGTCTCATGAATTTTAAGATACTTCGCTTAGTACTCGCTGTAATTACATTTTCAGGTGTTGCTATTGCAGATACTGTCACTTCGCCTGCACCGAGCTCAACTGCAGCAACTTATAAATGGACAGGTATTTATGTGGGTGGATTTGTGGGCGGTGCAACTGCTTCTAATGTAACTAGCACTGAACCCTATAATAGCCAGCTTGGCTATTGGGAACAAGTTGCTGGCGCAAATAATAACTACAGTACTAAGGCAAGCTTTATGGGTGGTGGTACGGTTGGTTATAACTGGCAGATAGGTAATAGTCCCTATTTAGTTGGACTAGAAGGCGAGTATGGTTATTTAGACATGAGTGGGAGCAACTCAGACCCTAATGCAGCAGCATGGAACAACGCTAATCCTACTAGTAAACCAGGTAATGGATCAAGTAGTACAAAAATCGGTAGTTCGTATGGCTATGGCTTGGTTGGGGGGCGTATTGGATATGCAATGGATAGGGCATTGTTTTATGTAAAAAGTGGAGCGGTTTTTACCAGCAATCAATCAAGTTATAACGATCCAAATTATGGTTTCACAGGATCAAGTAAAACTAATAACAATGCAGGCTACGCAATTGGTGCTGGTGTTGAATACGCACTTCCTACAGAATGGTTTAAATTGGCAAAAAATATCTCCATTAAGACAGAATATCTTTATTTCGGTATAAACAGAACAACAACAACTACTGGTTCATCTTACTCAGACGGTTGGGCAGGACAGCAATTTTCATCTAATACTAGCATCAGCGGCATCTCCACCGCCAAAATCGGTGTTAACTATAAGTTCTAATCTTTAAGGACATTGGCAATATCATAATAAATCAAGCCCCTTAACTGGGGCTTTTTTTAGATACGAAGATGTTTTAAGACAAATAGCCAAACCCGGTTAAAGCCGCCGGTGTTACTGACCCTGTTGCGTAGCCCACTGTCAGACACCCATATCTTTAGGATTTTAAGTCGACCCCACTTTGAATACCATACGTAAATTTGTACGAAGAAATAGAATCTCCGTTGCATTCAGTTCAAGGCAAAGTTTTTCAATAACCTTATCAGACATTACGTTCGCTAAATGATGAAGACGGATGGTTAATGTTTGCTTGTCCAAATCAGGCAGCAAGTCTGCTTCAGTTTTATAAAGCGCACAAAGCAAGGTGCGTGCTTCGTCAGGATGGGGCATGACCTCATTAACACAGTTAGTCAGGGTGCGCATCGCGCACCTAATACCTTATCAATGGAGCGGATTTATTTATGCAGCAATCTATTCTTGTTTTTCACCTTCCGCCCATTGAATTTCTTTCTTTGTTATGGCAAATGGTGCGCGATGCGCACGGCTTTAACGTAAGGGATTAAGGGAGGTTTTATTAGATATATCCTGATTATGGGAAGACGTAGACCTTATCAACCGTAATCATGACTAAACCTAACCCGCTCTTCGACTGATCGTCCCAAGGCTTTGGCAAACCACAGTGGCGGGGCATCAAATACCTTTTGAAACTCTTTTAACTGCTCGATCGCTTCGGTTACCTCCGGAATCTTGATCGGGTAAATATCGGCGCGTATGACTTTTGCCGCAGCCGGGCCACCAATAGATTGCACAAACATAACGTGACAATCTTTAAACAAATTGGCACGAAACAGGTTTCTGTCCTCACTGCTATCGGCTTCAATGGTTGAGCGTATATCGACCAGTTTGTAAGCATCCTGCGCTAACTGATAAACCAAAAAACCTATGCAGGAGCCAAAATGCCCGTTAATCAACGCGCCGCTGTTTGAAACAATGGCGATACGAATTGAGTCCGGCATCTCGCCGTCTTTATAGGGTAATATTTCTGGCAGATCTTCATCTTCAGCCTCGTCACCCCACAGATAACTAGAGCATCGCGAAACCCATGGCATAAGGAAGCAATTATGATGGGTTTCGGCTATCGCCTCTACCCATCCGCGCTACCGTAGTTAAAACCCAAGCTGGCAAAGTTGACGCCGGTGGTGATAAAGAGCAGAAATCGGTCTATGGCATAACCTGCTCGCAGCCTTAAAGAGCCTTGCACATTGTTATGAACGGTAAATTGGTCAAATTGTTTACCATCAGTCATACGATATTGGATATCGGTAGCTGGATAGCTAAAATTACCCTCACCGCCCACGACCCAATTGCCAAACAATTGTTTAAGACAACCCAACTGCATCCCCGGATTAACGGCGGTACTGTTTAACTGTTCTTTACCTGTAGTGAGAAAATCGAATTGCTAAAGGGTTGAAGTGTTAAAATGCCCGAACAGCCCGAACGGGTAACGGTAACCACTTACCGCCTCCACCCGTGCCGGTATTAGCAAAGTGCCGGACCCACGCGTGGTCGTTCCATCCCGTCGTCTCCGTAGAGCTCCAATAATTGTCACGAACAAAAACACCCAAATCAGAATTATTCAGACTATAATCGAGTAACAAAGATAATTCAAATAGTGATGGCAAATACCAATCACCCCAACAGATTTCGTTTGTTGAACCCGTACAAACATTAACGCCATTGTCTTGTACACGATAATTGGCGGCGACTAATGCTGCAAAATTACCAGTAATATTATCGCTATTGGTTTCATTACAATATGTTGGTTTGATAGTTTCACCGCATACAAGCCCAATACTCGTCTGTGTTGCTATTATCACCTCGGTATTTTTTGCTCCCGCATAGATACCGTCGGCAGTAGCATTAGTAAAATAATTTGTGCCATTAGACCATCTTACGCCAGCACTTTGATTCGCTAAAGCTGCGATTATGCCATGTTGACCATCTGCATCGACCCATATTATTTTCCCACCTTGGTATTGCTCACCAATAGCATGGACTGACGCGCCACCCGGAGCGCTATTTCTTCCCGGAGTGCCTGCTGGCCCCATAGGACCTCTTGGACCTGCAGGTCCAACTCTGGCGGCTTCTGCAACCGAGACAGTCAGGGTTATTAACGTGAGTATAGCGGCTGTTAGTCGTTTGGTTTTTAGTGTCATAATAAATGCTCAATCAGTGAATCATTAAATAACTAGGGTTTGCCTGATAACCGCCTTAGGAAAAGGCTTTTAGACGAACATGGGTTGATTAAACCCTTTAAAACCGGTAATTAACAGCGGCTCTAAGCAAGTTGGTATACAACGTGGCATGGGCACTGCTGGTGCCATCTTGTACACCCACAACGGTGGGGATCCTTTGGTTAAGGGCATTGCCGTAGTCGGTGTATAAATATTCGGTACGTACTGATAGTACGTCCAGCAAACTTTGGTTTCATATATTTTATTATAAAATGAAAAAAATAAAAGACCTCCGTTTTTTTTTCTGAAGCTTCAGCTTTCAGTCTCT
>CAIUYS010000278.1 GCA_903903365.1 uncultured Methylococcaceae bacterium | reverse complement strand
TACCCGGAGGACCGACCAGCAATACGCCTTTGGGCATACGCCCACCCAAGCGCTGGATTTTTTCGGGCGCTTTTAAAAAATCAATGGATTCTTTCAGCTCCTGCTTGGCACTATCAGCACCCGCTACATCAGCAAAGGTAAGGTTGGTTTGGGTATCCTGATGGATACGGACTTTATTGCCTAAATTAAGAAAAGATTGCGCTCCGGCAGTTGCTCGACGCATCACCCACGTCCAGATAAGTACAAATATAAGCACCGGAATAATCCAGTTAAAAAACAGATTGGTCAGCCAGTTTTCTCCGCTTCTAACGATAAAGTCTACCTTGTTCTGCGCCAACATTTGGGCCAAATCATTTTGCCATAAAGGCACCGTCACAAAATGTTTGCCTGACTCTTTCGGATCGTCAGACTTGATAACACCGGTAATAATACGTTCTGTCACTACCGCCTTATCAATCTTGGCTTCCTGAACCAGTTTCAGAAATTGGCTGTAGGATATTTCATCACGTTGAGCCTCATTAACACTGCTTAGCAAATACAGTATCACGATTAAAAACAGCGCAAAGTAGATAAACCTTTTGTGCTTTAAACCATTTGAGTTACTATCCAAGGGCTTATTAAGCTCAAGCTCCGGATCCTGCTTAAAGAGCAAACCGAATACCGAGGTCAATAAGTTTTTCAGGTAAACATAGATAGTGTTCAGTAACGCTACAACATACCGAACCATCGTGTTTTGTAGTTTATCCATGGTACTTGCCCCTGCAGGTCGTCATTATGTTTCTACTACAAAAAAGCCGGCTCTTTACGATTGAACAACCAACACAACCTCTTCGCAGCTAATAATGTTTTTGTTGCTTTCAAGTATATAATTAGCCAGCTTGGTAATCGCTTTCCAGTTTGAATAATCACTGACAAAATCACAGGCAACAGCAAATAACTCATCCAGTTTTGTATCTTGTTGCTCTTTGCTTTCAGAAAAACTTTCTATATATTCGCGAGCCAGTGCAAGGTCAGAACCGCCGCCATAATTCTCCAGTGAATTTAAATTAACCAATTGCTGATTAAATAATTCATCATCCCTGTTATAAACAAATTTAGCCTCGGTTAATGGCCCGATCAATAAATTGATAATATCCGCTTCAAAAGCAATAATGTAATCCCTTACCAAAGGTGCCATTGCTTCATTGTGATCCATTAATTTATGCGCCAAACCGTCTACCGTATAGGGTAACGATTCAATTAAGCGTCCGCCTTCAACTCTCGCAATACTATCATCATGCGTTGCTTCATAAATTAATTCGTCATAAGCTGACACATCGCTCATTTCCTTAAAAATTATCTGAAAAAAAATAGGCGGCAAATTTCTGGCTTTGTTATTTAAATAAATGGCAGCGGCATGCCCTGCTTCATGATAGGCGATGCATTGTTTATGCTGCTGCAATCTTTTGTGTCTGCCAATATCAATTATTTTGTTACGTTTCATTTTGAATACCATGATTGGAATGTTGAGTTTGCTCATCTACTCTTAAGTTTTTGCACTCAGTGTAAATTTAAGCAAAGAAATTATTGTTGGTGTTGTCACGAATAGGTCATATTAAAAAACGACAACCCTTTTCTTGCAGATTATCATTTATTAAATATAGTGTGTTTTTGAAGTTTTATAGTAATAGTCCGGGTAATTTCATTGTTTTATAAATGTTGAATAAACTACATTGAGCGTTCTAAAATTTTATAGCAGCCCCTTAAAATTGTTTACATAATAGGTGAGAATGATTTAATACTTAACTCAACTTATCGGTAATATCAATAACCACTCTGATTGCTTACTTCCTGCTCTGCTTCAAGCCAATCTTCAAGCTCATAGCCATCCTCAAAACCTCTTTTTTCAGCCCTGTAATAAGCGTTTTTTGCAACCAACTCCCGAAATTCATCTACATCAATTTCTCGGTTATCAATATCGTATAATGATTTATCTTCGGTTATCAATTCCCCTCCCATCATTCGAAAGTGCGGTTACCCGCTTAAGACAGCTTAATAATATTACACACAAAAAATAAGATACCGCTTATATTGAATTCATCTTTTATGACAGTTTTATTAAAAAATTACAGAATCAACTAAACCGTTTGTAGTGAGTTCTTCAGTTACGCTCAAGCTGAACCATTAAATCCCGTCTATTATCATGCTTTAAGTAGGCAACCGAATGTGCAAAGAAATATTCTGAGTATATTGTATAAATAAAAAGAGGGGGGGGACAATACGTATAAATACCTAGTCGGGGTAAATTTTTACGTAGTCTATTCAGAAAACTACACTGACATTTTCCTTCGGAAAAGTGTGAGTGTAGCTTACAGGGTGCTAATCTAAAGGTGGGAGAAAGCGTTGCAAGGGTGAAAAAACACCCTGTTACTTGAGAAGATACCTGTGCAGGCTCTAAGAAAAAATTTAATTCAAGGCCTCATTTAAGTCATAATGCGATGCCATCAACATCAAATCAGCGAGGCTTTCTGCCTGCATTTTTTCCATGATTCGAGCCCTGTGCGCTTCTATGGTACGATTGCTGATATCCAGCATTCTCGCCATGTCTTTATTGGCATGACCTTTGAGGATCAGGGATAACACTTCTTGCTCCCGCACCGTTAAATAATCCAGGCGGTTTTGTACTTTAAGCTGCGCTGTGATTTGTTCTCTATCAGCAATGTCTTTTTTTATAGCTTCCGAGATGCGCTCCAATAGCACTTCATTATCAAAGGGTTTTTCCAAAAAATCCACTGCGCCTGCTCTAAATGCTTTTGCCGAATCGGGTATTCTGGCATGACCACTTATAAATATAATGGGTATGGAAATAGCTCT
>CAIUYS010000277.1 GCA_903903365.1 uncultured Methylococcaceae bacterium | reverse complement strand
GTTGGCTATTTACTTAAGGTGTCAGTCTGAACCGGTTTTTCTGCATGTATTTTTACACCCAGACCATGGGGTTTAAAAATGCCTGTTGCAACGGCAATAAACAGAAAAATAAATAACAGGATGGAAAGGCTGATACGAAAAGTCAGTGCTTTAACTGTTTTTTCGGATGACTCTTGGGTTTTATGGTTAATCAAGTGAAACAGGGCGGAGCCGAGACTGAAAATTATCAGGATAAAGGCAATGATGACGACGCTTTTGATAATCATGGTAGTGTTATGTTGGATGATAAAATTTTCTCTATTTTCGTTTATTAATGTCTCTATGCCAATAGGTTAAAGAAAAAAGCATGATTATTAACATTGGGCGTTATTCAATAACCTTAATAAAAGCCCCTACGCTGACTTATTGCTGTTTATTACCGCTGCTGTTGGCGTTGGGGATTTGGCAATTAGGACGCTCGGAAGAGAAAAAAGTATTTCTTGAGCAGCAAGCGCAAGGCTTGGCTTCTGCCGAAATTATACAATTATCTACGGCCATTAAAGAGGATGTAATCGGCCTTAGGTATAAAAAAGTTCAAGCAACCGGTCATTATGATCATGCGCATCAGTTTTTATTAGACAATCAAATCAGCGCAGGTAAAGTGGGGTATTTTGTTATCACGCCGTTTTTTCTGCAAGGGGAAACCAAGGCTGTTTTAGTTAATAGGGGTTGGGTTCCCTTAAACAAGGATCGAACGATTTTGCCTGATCTACAGATTAAGGATGAGCAAGCCGTGGTAAGGGGACGGATAAACAGCTTTCCGGGTGTCGGTATAAAGTTGGCGGGCGCTGAAATACCAACAGACGGTTGGCCCTCTGTTGTACAGGTCATAGATAGCCAGGTTTTGGCAAACAAACTGACTTATTCATTATTTCCTTTTCAGATTGAGCTGGATAAAGACCTGCCCGAAGGCTTTGAACGGGAATGGAAAACAACAACAATTATGTTGCCAGAACAACATACCGCCTACGCGATTCAATGGTTTGCACTGGCATTTACGCTCACAATACTATTTATTTGGTACAGTTTTAAAAGAAATGATGACTAAGCAAGAGAAGAAAAATAGACTATTAATAATGCTTATTTTTGGAATGACTATCATTCCATTTTTAATCGCCTGGGGTTTAAAAGAAAATCCGGAGCTGTTAAAAGGAACAACCAATAGCGGCCAACTGATCACTCCACCCGTTTCAACTGAACGGACTGATTTTACCGGCTATGATTCATTTTCAATTAAAAACATGAGTGAACTTCCCGGGCATTGGTTGATAGTTAATGTGATTCCTGACACGGGCTGTAATGAAATCTGTCTTGATGCACTCCTTAAAACCAAGCAATTACGGCTCATGTTAAACAAAGAACTGCCTCGCACACGTCGGGTGGTTATGCTTTTTAAAGAGCCGGCAGCAGAAGTGGCCAATGAATGGTGGTTGAAGGATACGTTGTTATGGCGACTTCGTCGTACCGATAACAAGGAAGATAATGCACTTTTTTTGAGTTTGTTGCGTGAAGAAAATAAAATAAACGATGCGCTGATAGAGAAACTGATCAGTAATGAAAACAAGGAATTCGCGCTTAATTCAGATTTGATCAGGGTTAAGCCTACCGCAGGGCTGGCTAAAAAGATAGCCGATATTCGGAAAGGGACTATTCCTGATGGCATGTTGTTTTTAATCGATCCGCTGGGCAATTTAATGATGCAATATGACGCCGGTTTTAATACCTACAAAGTAAAAGATGATCTTATGCATCTACTTAAAATTTCTCAAATTGGTTAGTGGTAAATAAAATGTTCAGAAAATTAACTCTATTTGGCGTTTTTTTAACGCTAATCATGGTGGTCTTTGGTTCATACCTGCGGTTATCGGGTGCTGATCAGGGGCTATTTCTGTCCGATTTTATCAAGCCATTAAGCTCTAGCCCTGCTTTTTATCTGACGGCGGCATTAGGTGTGTTGATTTTGCTATTGAACCTGTTGGCATGGCTTCAACAACCACGCAAAACAGCCGTTATAACGACATCCCTGGCATTGTTGGTTCTGGTTGGTTTACAACTACAACTGGCTGTGGGGGCGGCAGCAATAGCAGCTATGCCTATCGTTATAACCACTCAGGTCGTGTTGGGACTGCTAACCTTCGGGTTATTGTTTGGGCTGTCTCTGCGCCTTAATCCGTCAAGTACCGATCCGCTGAGTGACTCGCGTACCGGTCTTGGCTTATTTGCCCAATTTGCCTTGCTGGTTTTATTGCTGGAGATTATTTTGGGTGCCTGGGTTAGCGCTAATCATGCCGCTTTAGCCTGTAGCGGTTTTCCGCAATGCAACGGGCAGTGGTGGCCGCAAGCGGATTATCAAAATGCC
>CAIUYS010000276.1 GCA_903903365.1 uncultured Methylococcaceae bacterium | reverse complement strand
CAGGCGCACGTTGGCACCGCCTTGGATATCGCTGGACGGAATCAACTCAACCCCCTCGCGCAGCATTTCGCTGGATAACGAAAGAATGGTCTGCTTGCCACGTTCGCCCAGTTTCTCATTGGGCTTGCCGGTGAGTATCAACTCGGAGATGAGAATTTGAATTTCCTTGTCGCCAATCAGCTCTTCCTTAACATGACCTGCTAATACCAATACAATGGTTTTAATAAATTCCTCGTCGCGGGTGGCTGATGTTACCAGTCGCTGTACAAAGACTTCAAACTCCGAGGAGACCTTGGCTTTAAGCTGAAGCATCGCATCGCGTGCCGAAAGCTTGAGCGCTTCCAAAGCAGCGGCATGATTGGCTTCAATCTCAAGTCGGGCAGCTTCTCGCAGTTTTTCGACTTCCAGCTTTGCATCTGCCAGCATTTTTGCCGACTTTGCTTCCGCATCGCGTAAAATTTTGTTCGCTTTTTCGTTGGCGGCTAATATGCCTTGGTCGCGAATACGGTCAACCAGGTTCTGAACGCCGGAATCAGTTTTATTGAGTGCTTGTTCTGTCATGTGAGTAGTCTCGTCCGGATTATTTTGGAATTCCCGCAGCCAGCACGAGAGCAAAGACGAAAGCAAAGACCGAGAAACCTTCAACCAGCGCCGCCGGTGCCAGAGATATGCCGAAAACTTCCAGCTTGCTTTTGGATACGTTGATGGATGATGCGCAGGCATCACCCAGAGCGATTGCGCCATACAACATGGCCAGTCCCACCAGAATACCCAAACCAAAAATTCCGGGGGAATTTTCAAGGGTCAATTCACGGCGCAAGGCCATGGTAACAACGATACCGTAAATGGTCTGCGAGGACGGCATCGCGGCCACGCCAATATAACGCCCATAGCCGCCTTCGACTTCCAATAAAGCGCCACAAGCCGCACTTCCTGCACGGGCACAGCCAATCATACTGCCTACCGCACCGAGTGCCAGCGGCGCGTAAAGCCCCAGCCAGCCCAGTGCCAAAATTAACGGTTCCATGAATTATCCTCCGATTGTTTAAAAGGTTGGTAAAGGGTTCCTTCTTCTTTGAGACCCCAGTTAAAAAATTCGATTACGTTTAGACGCAGTCCGTGAATGACGCCGCTGGCAATGCCCAGAATTAAATTAACGCCATGCCCCAGCACCAATATTAACAAAGCGAAAACTACACCAATTCCAGGGTATCCTTCATAAACACCGGCAGCCATGCTGTTAAATTCAATCGCCAGCGAAGCCGATCCCAGACCCAGCGCGAACAAACGCAGATAGCTCAAGATATCGCCCAAGGCGCCGGACAGCTTGGTTAGTCCCTCCAGGCCGCCAAGAAAACGGGCGAGGGGCTTGGCTTCGGGTGCGGTAAACCCCACGATCAACAATGCGCCGATGACCATTAAAGCGACGCCCGGTTCTTGCAAAGTGGCTATGCTTAATGAATTACCAAGCGCCAGTGCAAAGCCGCCACTAACAACACCAATCCATCCGATTGAAGATAACCGATCCTGCCAATGTTCATAACGGCAGGCATTCATGATATTGGCAAGCACGACATGGAAAACACCGATGACTACGGAAATCATCATCATTCGGTCGGTATCGTCCATATTAAGCAGTTGGAATTTTCCAGGCCAGGACTCAGGAGCGGGCGTTACCCCAAAATAACTGCCGACCAGCGCTCCAAAAATCAGGGAAGCGCCTACCACCGACAAAAGCAAGGGACGAAAACGGCGACCGGAGGACGAGTATCCCATCTTTTTCCATCGGAACAGTAAAGCCAGTCCCATGAGTGCTGCATAGCCGGCATCGGCCAGAATCATTGCAAAAAAGATCACAAAAGAAACAAAAACTATCGCTGAAGGATCCCAGGTTCGATAGCCCGGTGTCATGTAAAAGGTAACCAAATCCTCACCGGCACCGAACCAGGAAAGATTGCGCATGAACGTAGGCGGGTTATCTTCGGGTGTGGAAGTTTCCGATGCAAAGTAAAACGCCTGTTTTTTTGAATAATTGTCAAGAACTGGCAGGCTCTCGGCAGGTGCCCAACCCTGCAAGGCAAAAGCTGAATCATTACTATAAATTTGCCCCGCCGCACTCTGACAAACGGCGAGATCTTCAAGCTGATTAAGGTTTTGGCTGAATAAATCATGCCAGCGGGTTAAATGGGCGCGTTCTGCTTGGGCATCTTCAATGGCCAACTCAACTTCATCAAGTCGTGCTTCCAGTTCATGGCGTGATTTGTAACCCAGATGAACGCGAGGAACCGGCATTTCCGAAGGCTCGTCTTTACTGATTACGACCACATAACAAAAACGGTTATCGTGCTTGATAATGTCCCAAACGGGAGCCAATGCCTGAATTTTTGGCAACATTTTATGGGGAACCACATAAAACCAAACCCGAAGGTTGCCCATATCCGCTAATGACGGCAATACGAAGTCACCCCAAGGACGCATATCCTGAATGCGCTTGATTAAAAAGTCTCGCTCATCCTTTAGATTATGTAAGTTGTTTCTTGTTTCCAAAGTCTGCCGCTGAACGTCAACGGCATCAAAATGCTCAGGATCTAAAATTTGTCGTCTTCGCCACGGATAATTGTGCAGAAACTTTAACGCTTCGTGTGCTCCGGTGGTGGGCGCAGTTTTCGCAGCTGCCGCGCTTCCTGAGGCGAGTGGAATAATCTGTACACAACCCATTTTCTGAAGGTCGGTTAATAAAATATCCCGGTCGGCAGTCATACCAATAAAAGTCACCTTTTGCATCGTAACAATACTCATAATGCGGCCTCGGATTCCGCCTCTGCTTCACGTTGTTGCTGTTGTTTTTTCTTGGCAAGTTTGGAAGTAATCACGCTGGCGCGTTCGGCATCTCCCAAAAAAATGCGTATCTTTTGAATATTTTGTTTAGCGGTAGGGATCAGGATTTTGTCAAACAGATTGACCCGTTGCGTAATACGTCGCACAGCACCTGTTAAAATACGCAACCGCTCCCCGGAGATTTCCGCTCGCATTCGCTGCTCTGCCGCGTCTTTCAAGCGTTGTACCAAGGTATCAACCCAAGGTGGCGTTGACAGTCGCGAATAGTCGGCAACGGCACAGTCAATGCTGTCCAAAAAAGGAAGTTTTACACCCACTACATTTTGTTCGCTGACTTTATAACTTTTAAAGTGTACCAAGCCGCCGAGACGAAATTCTTCATCGGCCAGCATCGGCAGTTCTTCACCAATTTGGGTTTCCAAAGCATCAACGGCTGCCTGGGCAGTTGCATAGTCTTCTTTTGCTTTTTGTACTTCCAAGGTCAACTGCCGGCGCTTTAGATCAAGCGAGGGCAATAGCCGTTGATACAGCTTTAGCTGTTCTTGCTGTTCGTGTAATGCATGTTTGCTAAGTTTAAGCTTGGCCATGACGGTTTACGCAACTTTATCCACGACTTCCTTATTTTCGGGAACGTCCGAAGCAGCCCCATCGACACCGCTCAGGACAGGTTTGGGGAAATATTTATCAATCAGGTTTTGCTTCATCAGCAGTTCTTTGGGATCGAAACATTCGGACAGCGTTAACCAGCAAAGATCCAGCGCCTCAATAACCGGCAGTGAAGCGCGGATATCCATAAAGCGCTCACGGAACAAACGACCAAATTTAAGCAGTTTTTCATCAAACGCTGACAGATCAAAAGCCATCGCCTGTTTTTTTTGCGCTTCTACAGCACCCGAATAAAAACGGATCATGGTGTTCATAATCTGACTGTGATCTTCGCGAGTCGCTACGCCCACAACATGTTGTTTTAGTCTTGAGAGGGAGCCAAACGGATCGATGAAACCATCATGCAGATAAAATTGACCCTCAGTAATGTAGCCCGTGTTATCCGGAACCGGATGCGTGACATCATTACCGGGCATGGTAGTTACGCTGAGTATGGTCACTGAACCTGCGCCTTTAAAATCACAGGCTTTTTCATAGCGCGTGGCCAGTTGCGTGTAAAGGTCGCCCATATAACCCCGTACGGCGGGAATGAGTTCTTGTGCGACGCCCAGTTCTTTCATGGCATCGGCGTAGGCGGTCATATCGGTTAGTAATACCAGCACCCGCTTTTTACCTTCAACCGCCATTTTTTCGGCGACGGCCAAAGCCATATCAGCAACCAGCAACCGTTCAACCAGCGGATCAGAGGCCTGATTGACAAACATCACGGTGCGATGAAAAATACCGTGATCTTCAAAGGCGGTGCGAAAGAAATGGTAGTCATCAAAAATCAAACCCATACCGCCAAACACCACTATATCGGCATTGGCTTGAAAACCGATACGCGCCAATAGTTCGTTATAGGGTTCACCGGCAACGGAAAAGATGGGAATTTTTTGGCTTTCCACCAGACAATTGAACAGATCAATCATGGGGACTTTGGTTTCAATCATCCGCGAAGGCATCACCCGCATAACGGGATTAACGGTAGGGCCATTTACTGGAATACGTGGATCAACCGGTAATTCTGGCCCGCCATCAATCGGGTCGCCAGAGCCCCGAAAGATTCTGCCGAGAATATTATCGGAGTAAACAACATCAAGAGGATGTCCCAGAAAGTTTACCTTGGCATCCGTGGACAAGCCTTTGCCACCCGCGAACACTTGCAGGCTGACGATGTCCCGATCAATATCCACAACTTTGGCCAGAGACTTTTCGCCATCAATGTTTTCAACCATGGCGAGATCGCCAAAAGCAACCCCTTGTGCACTAACGCGTATCAAATCACCAACGATTTCCAGCAGGCGTGTATGACGTATCAAATTTTGAAGAATGGTCATTGTTTAACTCACTTTTTTCATAGCGGGAACAAAGATTCTAGTTAAAACATCAGTGGATTTTGTTATATTAATAGCACCATTTCACGATGACTTACAAACACTATATTTGAAATTTTTCTGTCCGTCTCTTTGAAAAAGAGGGGAGTAGGGGGGCTCTATGTGATTTATAGTGGGCAACCCAAATAATCTAAGCGGGTCATAAGATGAATTGATATTAACACAAATCCTAGAGCCGTCATTCCGGTATGGACCCCCGGAATCCTGGGTACAAGGATGTACTCATCAATATTACATTGCATCCAATAAAATCGCGTATAAAAATCAGTGAGCGGATGCATTACGAATGCCATCCATGGTGACTGGATCCCGGCACAAATCTGTCTGGAACAGATTTGCATTTACCCGTAGGACGACAGGCAGGATAGCCTGACGTGAATTCATGCCGGAATGACGGCTTGAACGTTTTAAGCTATTTATAAGATTTGTGTTGATGATAGAAATTAAATGAAGTATTTTCCCTAACTATTTGACAGATAGTGCTTTATAGACTTATCCCCAAATCCTGTGGATAAGTCTGTGTATTACTCGGTGGATAAGTTCTTAACTTTATAATTTTAATTGAGATTTGTTAGATTGACTAAAAACTATACATTGCTTATTACTTTATTAATAATCAATGGGTTATAATTTCAATCCCATTTTTATGCCACTAAGAATAGACGTTTTACTTCATCACATTAGCAGATAATAATATGTGGATAAGTGATAAACGCTTAAAAGCAACATTGCTATTTTTAACCCTACAGTAGTGCTTTTAAAGTTTTTTGATAGTGACTGTTTATTTAGTGTTGCTCATCAACCATTGAACAACAGCACAATCGTGCAACCCGGAGAGAAAATGAATAATATAAATTATGATAGCAATTCAGAGAGCGATAGACTCATGGTCGTCCTGACTCATATTGGTGGCATTTTTTTCGGATTTGCGCCGTCTTTGTTGGTTTATCTGGTCAAGAATGAGGGCTGGGTAAAAGAAAATGCCAGAAATGCCTTAAACTGGCAGTTAACATCGCTGATTTATTACGGGATTAGTTGGGTCTTGGTGCTGGTCATCATCGGACTGTTCCTGCCTTGGCTCATAGTCGTTCTAAATGTGGTTTTTTGTCTGGTCGCGGCAATTAGATCAAGTAAAGGCGAAGACTATAAATATCCACTGACTATTGAATTTATTAAGTCTTAAAAAATGGGTAACTACTTTGAGGCGTGACGGGGTTTGTAACCCCGTTACTCACGTTTTGAGCGTTATTAAAGCCTTCAAACGCTTCAGTCGGGGTTGCAAACCCCGACCGGCAAGTTAATCAATTCACTGGCACAAAAACAACGAATTGATTTATCAGAAAATTGAACGATTTTAAACGGGATGGACTTATGAGCTTGGCAAAAGGGGTTTTAGAAGAAGTAATCAGGCGAGCAATGGATGACGGAATTGTATTAAAAAACAAGGACGAATTAACACAATTCGAAGAAGGTATGCTGTTTGCCTATGTCCATCTTATTGATTGGGCGCAGCAGCAATCCAAAGTGTGGAGTGTAAAATTTAACGATAAAGATTTACAAGCTTTTGATCCTTACGCTTTATTCAGGCACAAAAAAGACGATTCAAACCCAGAATCCAACGACCCAACCAACTAATACTCACCATGCCCCCCTTACTCCTAACAATGCTCCTTATTGCCTCAATTTTCACACTCTCAGTGCGTAGTATGGATAGAGCAACGCGAAACCCATCGCCTCAATTATTGGTTAAGACGGGTTTCGGCTATCGCCTATCGCCTTTACCCATCCTAATGTGTTATCCGTGTTCTATGGTCTAATTCAATTCAGTGAGTAACCATTAATAAGTGTCCGATAATAATGGGCTTCCTCTGTTTTTCCGCGTTTGGTGACGCCATTAAGGTATATTTCGGCTTTTTTTAATAACATACTGACGGCCGCTTGTTGATTGTCGTTAGATAATTGGCCGGTATTAACTATTTTTTGCAGGGCGTTTATTCGAAATCGATCCATGCCCCAGAACTGCTGTGATAACTGGTCTTCATGTCCGCCGTACTTTTTTATTTGTGGCTCGTCAACCAACAAAACCGGGTAGTTTGCGGTAATTCTAAGCCATAAGTCATAGTCTTCACAGGCTGGCAGGTTGGTATCAAACAGCCCGATATCGTCAAACACTGAGCGATGTATCATGACGGTAGACGGTGACATGGCACATAAAGGAAGGCAGTGTGTAAATATCCAGCCGCCCTTTTTGGCATAGTGTTTGGCGGGATTAACACGGATGCCATTGCGTATCCAGAGTTCTTCTGTATGACAAACTTTTCTCTCGGGATTAGCGGCCAAAGCGATGGTTTGCCTGCTTAGTTTTTCAGGCAGCCATTCATCATCAGAGTCTAAAAAAGCCAGCCAATCGCCTGTGGCGTGGTGTATGCCCAGATTTCGTGCGCTGCTGACACCGCAGTTTTCCTGGCGGTAATAATTGACCGCTGGAAATTCATTGTTAACCATGGCTTGGGTATCATCGGTAGAGCCGTCATCAATGACTGTTACTTCGGTTGGAAGCAAGGTTTGAGAAAATACGGAGAGTAATGCACGCCTTAATAATTCACAGCGATTGAAGGTAGGAATAACAACTGAAATTTTTATAAAAGTACCTTGTTTTTTTTAATTGTAAAAGCAGTGATTGAGCCATAAAAGATAAAGGGTAAGGCGTGCCAGGCACGCCTTACCCTTCGACATTATTTTGCCAATCAGGTTAATTTATCAGGGTTTCAGAATTGCTTTGGGCGTTTCTGTACCGTCACTTTCGGAGGCATTTTTGAGAAAAATTTGTTTCAAACGGTTAAAAGCCGACCATAAGGTGGTATCCATAATCGTCTCGTTACCGATAGAAACAATGACTCGGGTTAACTCCGGCATTTTATTTTTAGTTGAAGCGATATAGATAGGTTGTACATAAAGAACGGTATTGCCCATTGGCATAATAACCATACGCCCCATTTCAACAGCGGAACCATACTGCCCCCATAGTGTAAATTGTGCAGAGATTTCCGGGCTTTGTTGAGTTAACGCTTCTATTTGAGCCGGGCCGTTAACTTGAACATCTTTACCAAATTTGTAAATAGTGATGCCTGGCTTGTAATCCGCACTGCAATTGGTTTTATCCAGTGTTCCTGCCATACCGATCATACTAAGATTGGTTCTGTTGACCGGCGTCATCGGTTCAATTAAAACAAATTCTTCGGTATCATTACAGTTGCCAAAGTCCATGGTCTGATAATACGGCATTACCGGTTCGTTGCGGACATTGGCGAACTGCCAGGTTTCAGCCTGTTCATAGAATAATGACGGGTTGTTTTGATGATATTTGGCATACACCTTCATCTGCAAATAATAAAGATCACGCGGATAGCGCAAGTGTTTCTTTAAGTCGGCCGGCATTTCGTCCAAATGCTTGAATAAGCCGGGATAAGCGTTGGAGTATGCCTGAATAATGGCATCTGACGGGTCAGAAATATAAAAATCAAGATCGCCATCGTAAGCATCAACGACAATTTTAACCGAGTTGCGGATGTAGTTGAAATTCTGTTTACCATCCAGAAAATCATCGGCTGCGGGCTTTGAAACCGGATATTTATTGGATAACGTATAGGCATCCTGTATCCAGTACAACCGATCCTTATTGATAACCAGATAAGGGTCTTTATCCAGATGCAGAAAGGGGGTTAGTGTGCTAATGCGTTCGGTAATATTCCTGCGTATGTGGAGTTTGCTCTGATCTGATATATTGGTTGAAAAGAACACTTTTTCATCTTTTAAATAAATTGAAAATAATGCTTTTCTGAACAGGGAAGAAACGGGAATGCCACCTTCCCCATGGTAAGCTGTTGCCGTGCCGGGATCTGTACCGGCAATATCCACTATATTTAACTTATTGGGGACTATGGCATAGTCGAATGTTCCTTCACCGTAGTAAATGTCCGGGTGCTCAACTTTAAAGCCGACATCGGAGTTCATATTTAAGTCACGTAAATACCAGACCAAGGGTTTATTGGCATCTTGAGCTGCAGGCGTAACGACGGCACCGTAACCATGGGTATAACGCAAATGGGTATTTTCCCAGTTTTGCGCTTCCGGCGGCAACTTTGAGATATTTATTTCTCTGGCGGCCAGGTCAACCTGTCGGGTGTGGTCGAGAATAAAATAGCGGTCTTCATCAACAGTCGGAATTTTGTAATAAGGTCTTATCTCTTGTAACTGCTTATAGCTGTCAATGATAAATTCTCTATCCCATACCGGAATATTCTCAAAATGTTTTTGCGTACTCCAGGTATCAATGTCTTTGGCTGCATTTAGATTGATAGTCATATCAACCGTTTTGATATTCTTCAAATCGTAAGCATCCAGCGTCGCGTCAATATTGTATTGCATAAACGATTTATTGCTTTTGACAGGATTCGGGTTGACTATGAATTTTTGGATTAAATCGGGAATAAATTGAATCTTCGGCAAGCCTGTGACACAAAGAAAAATAGTCAACGTTATTAAAAAGGGCGCTTTAATACGGTGTTTTTCAGAAAATATAAACAGGCCTGCCGTTATTGCTGTCGCTACGAAGGTAATAATTTGTAGCCAGATGAGCGGTAATTGATAACGGATTTCTACAAAACCGGGGCCATAAAATACAGGTTCATGGCTGTCGGTATAAAGCAGGGTAAAGCGATCCAACATAAATCCCCAAACCACAAAAGCAACGACAAAGCCGATTAAGAGGGTTAGATGAACCTTGGAACCCAAGGGGTATTCTTTGTTTTGGTTGGGTATAAAAATATGTTCCAACCAATACAGGATGCCAACCATTGAGAATATTAAAATAGCCGTTTCCAGCAACTCTTTCTGAATCAGCATGTAGATGGGATAAGACAGCATATAAAAGCTGACATCATTTCCGTAAACGGTTTCTTTTACCCCGGAGTCACTACCAAAAAAGAACAGTAGCGAGGTTTCCCATTGGTTATAAAAGGGTATGGCGACCACTATCGCCAGCGCTAACGATATCGGCGTATATATTTTTACGGAGCCACTCATGAAGACGTCGGCAAAGCGTTGAAACCGGCGGCGTTTATCCAGGTTATCAAGAACTTCATCGGGCGGATTTAAGCCCAAATAACGGGATGCAATCCAGAAATGAAAAAAGAAAATGGCAAAGAACACCAAGGTGACGCCACCGGAAAGAAAAAACTTATAAAGCAATCTTAACCAAAAATAGGCTTCAAGTTTTAATGACTGGTACCACCACAGATCAACAAACAGATCAAGAAATATGAAATGGAAGGCGACATATAAAATGATAGCGATGACAATTGTCGCTCCAATTATCGCGGGTAAAAACTTCAGGTTCCGCATAGTGTCCTCAAATAGATAGTATTGTTAACGGTGCCGGGATTATCTTTATTTTAACGGGTTCCTAAACTGGATCTAAAGCCAGTAGATCTATTGCTGTCGGTATTCTAACACCCAATAACCGGTTAGGCGTAGGCCGGAATAAGACCACCCAAGCATAGCGCGTGGTGGCGTTTCCGGCATATCGTACAGAGTAGAGTGCCGGAAACGCTTATTCTCGCTTGCGCTCAAAAAGCCTTATTCCGGCCTACGCCTATTAATGTCTGTATTCTAACACCCAATAACCGGTTAGTAATGATTTAGAAGCGGGTGAATGGATTTGTTCCAGCAAACGAACACAAGCATAGCAAGATTTAATTTAGGTGATTAATTGGCTTTTTGAATAGTTTCGTAGGCTTTGCTGATTTTTTGGGTTTTTTCTTTGGCCAGTCGCATCATTTCTTCGGGTAAGCCTTTGGCAACCAGTTTATCGGGATGATTTTGGTTCATTAAGCGTCGATAGGCTTTTTTGACTTCAGCCTTATTGGCGGAAGAGGTTAAGCCTAAAACACCATAAGCATCTTGCAGGCTGGTTTTGTGTGACGTTTTTGGGGTATACGAATGGCGTTCCTGGAAACGGTGTTGCGCTTGCAACTGTATTTTAAAGCGTTCATAGTCGAAGCGGGAAACCCTGAGTTGACCGCAAATATGTAACAGTAATCTTTCTTCGCTAGCTGACAAGGTGCCATCAGCAAAAGCTGCCTGTAGCTGGATACCCATAAACATACGTAGTAAATCGGTACGTCGATGACATTCTTTGTAGAATTGACTCAAGACTTCATCCAGCGAGAAATCCGCCTGCTTACCCTGTTGAAAAAGATTGATTGCCGCTGCCCTCATATCACTGGTCAGCGCCATTTCCTTCATGACACGATTAGCCAGCGAAATTTCTTCGGGAGAAACATGGCCATCAGCCTTGGCAATATGACCCATAACGGAAAAAGTGGCAGAAAAAAAGGCCATTTGAACCCGTTGCTGATCACCAGGACTGAGGGCTTCACCGGTTTCTATACCCGTCAAACCTTTACCGAATTGATGCCCGACTGACGCGCCTAAAATAGCACCTAAAGGCCCGCCCAGCAAAAATCCGAATGCTCCGCCTACCGCCGTGCTAAACCAACTCATTGTTATCAATCCTGTTCCGTAAAGAATAATGGTAAAATTATAACATTAGGCGATATCGAAGAATAAAAATACCCGAATGGCGAGGAAATAACCAAAAAGCCTCGCGAGTCGGGTAAGTTGCCTTAACCCTTATTTTAAAATTTAGCGAGGACTTATGACCGCTCCAGAAGCACTATACCAATCAACGTTGTCGTCTCTAAAACTCCGCGCCAGCGGAAAAGTGCGTGATATTTACGATATTGACGATAAGCACATGTTAATTGTAACCACGGACAGGCTTTCTGCCTTTGATGTGATTTTACCTGATCCGATTCCTGGCAAAGGCCGTGTGTTAACCCGGATTTCCAATTTCTGGTTTAAAAAGTTGCAGACTATCCTGCCTAATCATTTAACGGATATTCCGCTGGACCAGGTTGTGCATGATGCAGCTGAACGCGCCGAGATTGAAGGGCGTGCCATTGTAGTAAAAATATTAAAACCGCTGCCGGTTGAAGCTATCGTGCGTGGCTATCTTATCGGTTCCGGCTGGAAAGATTATCAAGCATCAGGGGTTATCTGCGGCATCAAATTACCGGCGGGTTTGCAGCAAGCGCAGCAATTACCCGAGCCCATTTATACGCCATCGACAAAAGCGGCGGTTGATCAGCATGATGAAAACGTTTCTTTTGAGCAAACGGTTGCATTGATGGGGCAAGATCTGGCTGAGCAGGTGCGTGACGCCAGTTTGAAACTGTACAAAATAGCGGCAGACTACGCCAAAGAGCGGGGCATTATTATTGCCGATACCAAATTTGAATTCGGGGTTGATGAGGCTGGGGTTTTATATTTGATTGATGAGGCGTTAACACCCGACTCATCAAGGTTCTGGCCTGCTGACCAGTATCAGGTAGGCATCAGTCCACCCAGCTTCGATAAGCAGTATATTCGCGATTATCTGGAAACGCTGGACTGGAATAAAACCGCGCCCGGGCCTTCATTGCCCCCGGAAGTGGCAGCATTCTGTGCGGAAAAATACCGTGAAGCGGAAATCAGGCTAACTCAAGATTTATTAAAATGATCAAAAAAAACAGCACCCGAACAGTCTTCGTCAGATAAAAAGAGTGCGCTCCCTGATTCGGTGCCGCTTTTTGTTGATCTGGACGGAACCCTTATCAAAACCGATTTATTAATTGAAAGTGCGTTCTTGTTATTAAAAAACAACCGTGGATGTTGTTGGTTATGCTGTACTGGCTGGCATTTGGTAGGGCTCGCCTTAAACAAGAAATAGCGTTACGAACGGTACTGGATTTTGGTGCCTTACCCTTACAAAAAGAGTTTGTTGAGTTTTTAAAAAACGAGGCCATGCGGGGGCGAACCTTATATCTGGCGACGGCCTCGGATCGAAGTTTGGCTGAGCCCGTAGCCAAACGTCTGGGAATTTTTAAGCAGGTATTGGCCAGTGACCGGCACAGTAATCTAAAAGGCACCCGCAAGTTGGAAGCGATATTATGTTGCTGCAATGATACGGCATTTGATTATGCCGGCAATGCGCGTGTTGATCTTGCTATCTGGGCCAAAGCGCGTCGAGCGATTATTGTCAATCCGGATATTGGCGTAATGACCGCCGTCAGAAAGCGTCGTTATGGCGTAGAAAAAGTATTTGATGATCGTCCATCACGGACAAAAACATGGCTGCATGCAATTCGACCGCAGCAGTGGGCAAAGAATCTATTGCTGGGCGTACCTGTTTTGACAGCACATGCCTTTAATTTTTCTGCAATTGCTCAAATAGCTTTAGCGTTTCTGGCTTTTGGTCTGGTCGCCTCAGCTACTTATGTGCTGAATGATTTACTTGATATGATTTCTGACAGGCATCATCCACGCAAATGCAAACGCCCCTTTGCCTCCGGCAATATTGATTTGGCTTCAGGTATTTTAGGAATGTTGGCACTGTTCGGCGCAGGTTTTGGCTTGGCAGCGCAGCTATCAGATTATTTCCTGTTTACCCTGCTTGCTTATCTGGTTTTAACGATTAGTTATTCATTTTACTTTAAGCACATTGCGCTGATAAATGTGCTGTTACTGGCATCACTTTATACCCTTCGCATTATCGCTGGCGCTTATACCATAGAGGTGCCGATGTCATCGTGGTTACTGGAATTTTCCATGTTTATTTTTCTCAGCATCTCATTAGTCAAGCGCTGTGCCGAATTAATACCCCTTCAACAGGTGGCAACCAAAAACAGGAAATGTAGGGATTATCAGGTATCCGATTACTCTATACTGAGTGCGATGGGTGTTGCCTCAGGTTATCTGTCAATAGGGGTGTTAGCCTTATTTATTGGCAGTCCTGAGAGTATTGGCAAGTATACCTATCCGGGTTTATTGTGGCTGTTATGCCCATTGATGGCTTATTGGGTGTCCCGATTGTGGTTAAAAACGGCACGTGGCGAAATGCACGATGATCCGCTGGTTTTTAGTTTAAAAGATCAGGCAAGCTGGATTGTGTTTATTAACATGTTGATGGTTACTTTGGTTTCAATATGAAAGAAACGACAATTTCCGGAGCACACTACGTACACACAAAACTTCTGAATTCATCAGTTACTTTTTGTTCGCATTTACCATGCAAATATTCCGTTCAGCTTGATTATTATCAAGCTTTTATAATACAGACTGAGTAGTTATATACCTTCTTGATTAAGTACAAGGGCATGCCATGCCCTTGTACTTAATTAATTCGGGGCTCTATACAATGATTCTTGATAAGAAAAATCTGTACTGTAAAAAAGCAGGAATGACTGTATTAGCCAGTACTTATCGGTATAAGTGACGAAGATGAGTTAAGTCACTAGCGAACGCTGTAATAAAGTTTTTTTGAAAGTTGATAAGTGGCCGAGTCTTCTGCAACCCAAGAACGAAAGGTATTTTTTGATTTTTTTTCTATCTTTTGTTGAAAAATATCAACGATACCTTTTATGTCCATTCTTTTTTTATATTCTTTAAAATAAGCAGAAAGATCATTTTTGGTTTTTGCTTTGCCAATATCGGCGTACTTGGCAACATAAGGTGAAAAATCCGGATATAGGGTAGTTTCGCTCCATGCACCATGTCATGTCGTTTTCATAAAGTTACCAATCAGGATATCATCAAATATCTGGTAATTTATAGAGGTCATTGATGATGCTCTGGGTGCTTCAAAGGTAAGAACCCGGTTAAAGCCTTGTTTGCTAAATTCAATAATGTTGTCTCTTCCTCCGACTTTTAGATTGATAAAATCTAAAAAGCCATCAAGATGCTCAATCGACTTAAAATACTGATTAGCTATTTCAACATCTGATAGCTCTAGTTGCTCGATAAAATCGTCACCAAATTCTTTTGGCTGTTTAAGATTAGGCGCTATTTTACAGATAAGCCTCGGCTCCCAAAATAAGGAGTTCCTTTAAACCAAGGGGGTCGGTAACAAGAGTTGGTTTTTGGTCATAGAAAATAATGGCGGCATTACCTATTATTTTTAATTTGATATGACTTATTTTTTCTCGATTAAATGATCTTGTTTTAATTATTTGCCAAATATAGTTGTTCAGAAAAAATCTGTCCGCCAGATGTTTAATTAAAACGAACCAGGATTTGTTGATTTATGATTTATTCAAATAATTATTTAGGACATTAAAAAATTCGGATTTTTAAGTCTTGCGTATATTAAAAATCCGAAAGTTTACTATGATTAAAAATAAGTCTCTACCATAACGGGATTGCAAAGTGCACTGATAGTGTCTGTTAACTTGAGTGTAATGATTTTGCTATTAATAGCTTAAAAAAATAGTTGTTAACGCTTTTAAAAAGAACTTGGAAATAAGGCAGATAAGGCGATTTTCTATGTGTTTAAAGCAGAAAAATCAGAGTCATTGTCGACTGCTATTGAGAGATTTATTGCGAGATAATTCTATCATCGTCAGGCTGCCTGTTTTTGGAAGAAAAAATTATTGTTCAGGGAAAAAATAATTTAAACAAGCTAACAAGAAGGTAATAAATTGGACGATAGGAAGATTTTACTCATTGTTGAGGATGATCCTGGATTGCAAAAACAATTAAAATGGACATTTGAATGTTATCAGACAGTCATCGCGGGTAATAGAAGCGAAGCAATTACTGCTTTAAGGCGTTATATGCCTAGCGTTGTAACGCTGGATTTGGGGTTGCCTCCCGATGCCGCTAATGCCAGCGAGGGACTTAATACTCTCCAGGAAATTCTGGAGCTTGCGCCTGCCACCAAGATCATTGTGGTCACAGGAAATGATGACCGGGAACATGCCATTCAATCTGTGGCATTGGGCGCTTATGATTTTTATCAAAAACCCATTGATACCGATGTTTTAAATTTAATCATCGATCGTGCCTTTCAATTGAGTTATCTGGAAAAAGAACATATAAAACTCCAACAACAAACCGTTCAACCTTTAGCTGGAATTATCGCTTCTTGTAAAAAAATGCAAGAGCTTTCCCGTAAGGTAGAAAAAATTGCCCCAACCAATGTGACTGCTTTGTTATTGGGAGAAAGTGGTACAGGTAAAGAAGTTCTCGCTAAAGCTATTCATGGCTTAAGTGACAGGAAAGACAAGCCTTTTATT
>CAIUYS010000275.1 GCA_903903365.1 uncultured Methylococcaceae bacterium | reverse complement strand
TCAATGTAAGAGGTTGATTCCTTAGGGTCTTCTGCTGTATTCCAGGTTAGTTTAAGGCCTCTTGAGAAACTCTCTCTTGCCTGATCCATATCGTATAATTTTTCTACTGTTAAGCGTAACCCACCCGAAAAATTATCAACACCCAAAGCGCCTTCGGCGATTAAAAGATTATCGCGCGTAAATAAGCCTTTATATTTATCATAAACGTCACCAAAAACAGCACATTCAAGTCGGCCGGTTTTGTCATCCAGGATGGCAAAGCCCATGGTTTTTCCCTGTTTGGTTTGACGGGTGCGTACCTCTACCACCAATCCTGCAATCCGTGCTTCCACGCTGCCGCGAGATACCTGCAAAGCGCCTATTTTTCCGTGGGTAAAGTTTTTTAATTCGGGTTCATATTGATCTATCGGATGCCCTGTTAAAAACAGGCCCAAGGTTTGCTTTTCTGAGGCTAGTCGCTCCTTGTCCGACCAAGGCTCCACCACGGTAGAATAGGCATCGGTATTATCGGCCGCATTATTGTCGTTATTTTCTGTTTCCGAATCGGAGCCAGGCAGCGAGAACAGGTCGTTCTGTCCGGTTTGTGTCATTTTTCCGTGCTGCTCGGCCGCTCTTAACGCGGTGGGTAATTCGGCCAAATGACGGGCTCTATTGTCATCAAATTCATCAAAAGCACCGGCGCGGATTAGTGCGTCCAAGACCCGTCGATTAAATTTTCGTAAGTCGACCCGTTTGCATAAATCATATAAACCTGAAAACGGACCATTGTTCTCCCGTTCTTTAAGCATGTCTTCAATCGCGGCTTGCCCCACACCCTTGATTGCGCCCAAGCCATAAACAATATGATTATTGTCATTAACGGCAAAGCGATAGGTGGACACGTTAAGGGTGGGCGGAAGAATGGTCAGCTTCATTTGCCGGCATTCTTCTATCAATACCACGACCTTGTCGGTATTATCCATATCGGCTGACAATACGGCCGCCATAAATTCGGCAGGAAAATGGGCTTTTAACCAAGCAGTTTGATAAGCAACCAGTGCATAAGCGGCCGAATGGGATTTGTTAAAACCATAGCCGGCAAATTTTTCCATTAAATCGAAAACATACGTGGCTATCGGTTCATCGATCTGATTTTCCACGGCGCCGGTGGTAAATTTTTCCCGCTCTTTCGCCATTTCTTCGGCTTTCTTTTTACCCATGGCGCGACGCAACATATCCGCGCCGCCCAGCGTATAAAGCGCCAATTCACGGGCAATTTGCATGACTTGTTCCTGATACAAAATAACGCCGTTGGTCGGCTTTAAAATAGGTACCAGCAAGGGGTGAGCATACTCGGCCTTTGCCCCATGTTTAACATTGATGTAATCATCCACCATGCCCGATTCCAATGGCCCTGGACGAAACAGCGCCACCAGCGCGATAATATCGTCAAAGCAGTCGGGTTTTAGCTTTTTAATCAACTCCTTCATGCCGCGAGATTCCAACTGAAATACGGCGGTGGTTTGAGCGTTGGTCAACAGTTTGTAAGAGTCCGGGTCATCACGTGGGATGGTGGTTATATCAACCAGCGGCTTACCCAATTTTTTATGCTTGGCATTAATGTCCTGCAAGGCCCAATCAATAATGGTCAGCGTGCGCAGACCCAAAAAGTCAAACTTGACCAAGCCGACGGCTTCTACATCATCTTTGTCAAACTGGGTAACGAGATTGTTACCCTCCTGGTCGCAATACAGCGGTGTAAAATCGGTCAGTTTGGTCGGTGATATAACCACGCCGCCCGCATGTTTACCGGCATTTCTTACCGTGCCTTCCAGCGACAGCGCCATATCTATTAGGCTTTTGACTTCTTCTTCGGTGTCATAAAGCTGTTTAAGATCGGGGCTGTCTTGTAAGGCTTTAGTTAAGGTCATGCCGATTTCAAACGGAATCAGCTTGGCCAAGCGATCTACAAAGCCGTAAGCAAAACCCAGAACCCGCCCGACATCACGAATAACCGCTTTGGCGGCCATTGAGCCGTAGGTGATGATTTGCGCGACATGATCCCGGCCATAATGACGGGCGACATAATCAATCACTTCATCGCGTCTATCCATACAAAAATCCACGTCAAAGTCAGGCATGGAAACCCGCTCTGGATTTAAGAAGCGCTCAAACAGTAGATCGAATTCAATGGGATCAAGATCGGTAATCTTTAAGGCATAAGCAACCAATGAGCCGGCACCGGAACCCCGACCAGGCCCGACGGGAATAAGATTATTTTTTGCCCACTGAATAAAGTCGGCAACAATCATAAAATAACCGGGGAAACCCATTTGGGTGATCATTTTTAACTCAAAATCCAAACGCTCATAGTAAACGCGCCGGTTTTCTTCATCCGTGCTTTTGCCCACTGCCGGATAATGCAGTAGTCGTTCTTCCAGACCTTTCATGGACTCTTCGGCCATAAACTGACCCAGATTCATGCCTTCAGGTACCGGAAAATCGGGCAGAAAGTTTTCGCCCAAGGTCAGTTTTAAGTTGCAGCGTTTGGCAATTTCTACCGTATTTGCCAACGCTTCGGGGATGTCGGCAAACAAGGCCAGCATTTCTTCGGTACTGCGTAAATATTGTTGGTCGGTGTAATCTTTGGGTCGTCGTGAATCATCCAATACGCGGCCTTGATTAATGCAGACCCGGACTTCATGGGCGGCAAAATCTTTTTGATAAATAAAGCGTACATCATTGGTTGCAACGACAGGCAAATCGGTTGCCAGCGCCAGTTCAACAGCGGCGGCAATATAACGCTCTTCATCGGGTTTGCCAACGCGAATTAATTCCAGATAAAAGCTTTGCTCAAATAACGCACCCCATTGCCTTGCCAGGCGCTTGGCTTCTTCATGATTTTCTGCGAGTAAAGCCTTGCCTATATCGCCGCTCATTGCGCCAGATAAGGCAATTAAACCCTGGTGATTGGCTTCTACCCATTCTTGCCTAAGCATCGGTACACCCTGATGCTGCCCTTCCTGATAAGCTTTTGAAATCAGTTCGGTCAGGGTGATGTAACCAGTGTGATTATTGACCAGCAAGGTCATTCGATAAGGCGTGGCAGGGTCTTCAGGATTAAAAATCAAGACATCGGCACCGGCTACGGGCTTTATACCTTGTTCCAGCGACGCCTTGTAAAACTTGACCAGCGAGAACAGATTGGCGTGATCAGTAACTCCAACCGCAGGCATATTTAATTCAGCCAAGCGCTTAACGAGGGGTTTGATTTTTACGATACCATCTACCAGTGAAAATTCGGTATGAAGTCTTAAATGAATAAAGGCGGGTTGCATGAAGGTAGTTGAATTAGAGTAGGAATAAGGTGACGAAGGTTGATATAAAGACGAGCCCGAATAACAAAGGCGAATTCAACTAAAGTTTATAGTTTATCATCCGGGTGGGCTATTGTTCTAACTATGACGTTCTTTGTCTTAATAGGGTAGACTTAAACATTGGCGACTCCATTGACATCAACTTAAGAATTAATATCTTTAAGTTGATGCGTATGGACTTAGACATTGGCTACCCAACAATCAATTATCAAAATAAGGTACAGGTTAATGAGCGATTATCAACACGTTTTACTGGCAGTCGATTATTCTGAACAAGGTGTTTATGTTGCAGAAAAAGCCCGGTCTCTGGCCAATCTTTATCAGGCAAAATTAAGTATTATTCATGTTTTGGATAATATTCCCATGCCTGATACCAACTATGGCACGGTGATTCCTTTAAACCAGGATTCATCAGATGAGTTGCTGGAAGCGGAAAAATCCAGGCTGATGCAGTTGGGCGATCAACTCGCTGTTGATTTAGACAATCGCTGGTTGCTTTGGGGTGTTCCCAAGCAGGAAATTATACATATTGCGGAGCAGGAGCAGGTTGATTTAATTGTAGTGGGCTCACATGGTCGTCATGGTTTGGCTTTGTTATTGGGATCAACTGCAAACAGTGTGCTGCATTATGCAAAATGCGATGTCATGGCCGTACGATTGCCGGATTAGGAGTTGCGCAACTATTAAAGATAGAACACGAATGACACGGATTTGACTGATAGACACGGATAAGGAAAGTTTTTTAATCTCATAAAAATAGTTAAGGCAGCACGCAGAAAATACCCCGATTACGCCTAGTTCCCACGCTCCGGCGTGGGAATTCATCCGGCAACGCTCCAGCGTTGCGTGACGCGG
>CAIUYS010000274.1 GCA_903903365.1 uncultured Methylococcaceae bacterium | reverse complement strand
TTATGAACTGACTTACATTCGTAAGGATGGCAGTCATTTTCCGGCTATCGTGTCAGTTACTGCGTTACGCGATGATCAAGATGCAATTATTGGCTATCTGCTGATCGGCACCGATAATACCGCACGCAAACAGGCGGAAGATAAACTGCGCCTAAGTGATGTTGCCTTGAAACACATCAGCCAAGGCATACTCATCAGCAATCATGAGCAGAACATCTTGTGGGTTAATGATGCCTTTACATCAATAACAGGCTATAGCCGGACAGAAATTTTGGGTCAGAATTGTCGCTTTATGAGTGGACCGCACACTGATCAAAAAACGCTAAGTAATATGCGTCTGGCGATTAAAAATAACACAACATTTTCCGGTGAAATACTCAATTATCGCAAAGACGGCACGCTATTCTGGAACGAATTGACGATTTCTCCCGTGTTTGAAGAACAAGGCCAATTAACCAACTTTATTAGCTCCACGCGCGATATCACCGAGCGTAAACGAATAGATCATGCGCTACGTGAGAGCGAATTTCTCTGGAAATTTGCCATAGAAGGTTCCGGCGATGGTGTATGGGACAGAAATCTTTTGACCAATGAAATGCATTATTCAAGACGTTGGAAAGAGATGTTAGGGTATACCGAACATGACATCTTGCCGACTCGACAGGAATGGATAGATCGTATTCATCCTGATGATAAGTTGCTCGTTAAAACGGCAATGCAAGCTTACTTGAATGGTGAAGCCAAAAGTTATTCAACTGAATACCGATTATCCTGTAAAGATGACCATTACAAATGGATTTTGGCTCGTGGCGTGGTGGTTGATTACGCTGAAGAGGGTACGCCCTTGCGGATGATCGGTACCCATACTGATATTTCTGCGTTCAAACAAATACAAGACACCTTACAGGAAAAGGAACGAATGTTGTCTGAATCACAGCATATCGGCCATATTGGTAGTTGGTCCTTAGATTTGGCGACCGGTTTACTGAACTGGTCAGACGAAATGTATCTCATTTTTGGCGTTACCCCTGAGGTATTCGAACACACAAGGGTAGCGATTAGTGATTTGATCCTTCCTGAAGACTTGGACCTGAGAAACAGTTGGTTCAATGATGCCCTAAAGGGAGAAGGCATTCGGGAACTGGTTTTTCGTATCAGGTTACCCGATGGCAGCATTCGTTTTATCTGTAGCACCGGTGAAGTGCTATACGATGCATTGAACAAACCACTGCGCTTTGTGGGTAGTTCGCAGGATATCAGTGAGCGTAAATACAAGGAACAGCAAGACAAAGAGCATCTAAACCAATTGGCCCATGTCACGCGCCTTGGCTTGATGGGCGAAATGGCATCCGGCATCGCCCATGAAGTTAATCAACCCTTAACGGCCATTGCTACCTATACGCAAGCCAGTTTAAACCTGATGAAAGCTGAAAGTCCCAACTTGGACAAGCTTGCCGAGATAGTCTACAAAACGCAGCAACAGGCGTTAAGGGCAGGACAGATCATTCGCCGTATGCGGGAGTTTGTTAAATCCAATACCAAGCAGGTTGCAGCGACCGACCTTAATGAATTAATTCAAGACGCGGTTAGTCTGTGTCTGCCTGAACTAAAACTGGGCAATATAGCGCTAACGCTTCAATTACAAAGCCCTCTGCCGCTTATTAACGTTGATAAGATACAAATTGAACAGGTCATCATAAACCTGATCAGAAACAGCGCCGATGCCTTCGATAGTTGTCTTGAAAACCAGCAAAAAGAGATATCCATTGATAGCTTGTTAACGCTTAATGAGGGCATAGAAGTCAGAGTAAAAGACAATGGCCCCGGCATTCCTGACGATCAGCAACAGCAAATATTAATGCCTTTTTACACCACCAAGACAGAAGGCATGGGCATGGGCTTATCTATTTGCTGCTCCATTATCGAGGCCCATGGAGGTTACTTGAAATTTAACAGCAAAGTTGGAAAAGGAACCACATTTTATTTCACGCTACCCATAAAAAAAGATACTCACTAATTAGCGCTAATAGGGGTTCTTATGGCAGGGTTATGTGGATGTCTATCACTGGCAGTAGCCGAACGACAGCAATCGGACATATTGCAGACGTTGATTGAACGAAACCGTCGGTCTCCTCTTGGCCGATATTTGTCCTTCACGGAGCTAATTTTACTGTCGATTCTATGCCTGCTTCTGGACTAATGCCAGATTTTTTGGATTATAGTGGATGTTTTAAACGAAAGTGTTTGTGTCATGTAAAAACGCCAGTTCTCACACCAGGCATTGAGAGAAATGGCGTTAGCTTTCATCAATGTAAATTCATGCAGGGTTTCTCCAGGCTGTTCCTTATACCACCAGGAATGCGTTTCCAGTTGTTGCTAATAGTGAGATGCCGTTTGACAATACCTAATCGACTTTTTCCACTTCAAACACTGTTCCACGCACGGCAATCACTTTCACGCGGGTTGTTATGTCGCAGTCTTCACCTTG
>CAIUYS010000273.1 GCA_903903365.1 uncultured Methylococcaceae bacterium | reverse complement strand
TTTATCGTTCCCACGCTCCGGCGTGGTAATGCAGTCAGTGACGCTCCAGCGTCACGCAACGCGAGAGCGTTGCCGGATGAATTCCCACGCTGGAGCATGAGAACTATACGGAAAAACTTGTCCAGACAACACTGCAAAAAACAACAAGGCTTTACCTTGCTGGAAATACTGATAGCCTTGGCTATCTTTGCGGTGATGTCGATGATGGCTTACGCCGGTTTGGCCGCCGTACTTAAGGCACGAGCGGCTGCAGAACCCAGGTCTCAACAGATGGCGCAATTGCAAACCACTTTGTATTTGCTTAATGAAGATTTAAGTCAGGCAATCAACCGGCCGATCAGGGATGAATTTGGTAGCCCCGAACCCGCTTTTAGTAGCGGTCGGGGTAACGAGATTCTGGTATTTACCCGCAGTGTGCCGATAGGGGCTGGCATTGGCGCAGCCAATAGCCTGCATAGAGTCAGTTATCGTTTTGAAAAGGGTGCCTTGTATCGACAGGTTTGGAGCTTGCCGGACAGAACACAGCAAACACAATACCGACGCAGAAAACTGATGACAGCCGAGCAAGTGAATATAAATTTTTACAGTAAAGAATCACAAACCTGGTTGCCGTTTAATGGCAGTGGCGGAAGTCCTGATGCGCTTCAAGTCAGTTTTAAACTGGCGGGTTTGGGTAGTATTCAGCGATTATTTTTACTGCATCAATGACACTGCGCAAATTCGGGTTACCCACCACGCAGCGGGGCATTGCCCTGATTACGGTCATGCTGGTGCTGGCGGTGGTTACGGTTTCGTTGGTATCAATGTCCAGTGACCGGCAGATGGATATACGCAGAACCGAAAATCAGTTGCGCTCAAGCCAGGCTTGGGAGTACGCCTACAGTCTTGAGGCTTGGGCAGAAAATCAGCTTAACGTTGATTTTGCCACCAATCAATACGACGCACTCACTGATCGTTGGAGTAAACCGCTGTTTTCAACGATTCCAGAAGGCAACGTTAAAGCCGACATCATTGAGTTGCAAGGCAGGATTAACCTCAATAATTTACTGGTCGATGATAAAGCCAGTGATGAGGACGTTCAACGCTTAAAGCGCTTGTTAACCCATCTGAATATCAAGCCCGAGTTGGTAGATGCCATGCTGGATTGGATGGATGCCGACATGGAAATACGTTATCCCAACGGTGCTGAAGATGAAATCTATACCAAGCTCGTGCCGGCCTACCGTAGCGCCAATAGCCCGTTTGCAGAGGTGAGCGAATTACTGCGGGTACAAGGCATCACTCAAACGGATTACGAAAAGTTGCTCCCCTATATTTATGTGGCCGAGGGTTACCAACCCGTTAATGTTAATACCGCCAGCGCGGTGGTTTTGCGTTGTATGGCAAAGGACATAAAAAAAAATGAAGCCGAATCCATCTTTAGAGCCAGTGGCAAACCTTTTAAAAAAGTGGAAGAGTTTTTAAAAGACGAGGCGATGGCCGGTATCAGCGTCAACAAAACCAGTTTGAGCGTAATCAGTAATCATTTTTTATTATCAGGACAAATCGACATGGGGAAAAACGGTTTAACGTTCCAGTCACAAATGCAACGTAGCAACGATGGCTCGGTTAAGGTCAGCAAACGGATGCGCAGGAGCTTGCTGGATGGCTGAGCAAATTATAGCCAGACTGATTAATCAGCAAGATGCTGGTGTGCAATGGCTGATTGTCAACGATGCCATGCCGCCTGAAATACAACAGGGAACGTTGCAGGATTTGGCAGCCAGTGCCGGCAATACAGCGGTTACCTTGTTATTGCCGGCAGCCGAGGTCTTGTTGCTGGCAGTCGATTTGCCGGTTAAAAGTAACAGCCAAATTAAAAAAGCACTGCCTTTTGCGCTTGAAGACCTGCTTGCCGATGACGTAGAAACTTATCATCTGGTCTGGCATCGACCGTCCAAAGACACCGTTTATGTCGCGGCAATCAATCAGGTCAAACTTCAAACTTGTCTGTCAAGTTTTCAGGAAGCTGGTATAAATCTCAACAGCGTTTATCCGGAAACCTTGTGCCTGCCTTATCAGGCTGAAAGTTGTTCACTGGTTATTGACCGGCACAATGCCGTTATACGGAATGGACAATGGCAGGGTGGCGGTATTGATGTTGAGGTTTTGCCAGCGATGCTGGGCAAGTTGCTAACAGAAAATCCGGAGCTGCATGGGTTACAAGTCTGGGAGGTTAATGAGCCTGCACAATGGTTTTTAGACGTACCTATTACCAAGGATCATCATAAACTGGAGGCAGTTTTACCGTTGTTACAGGCCGGTGCGATAAAGTTGGGTGGTGAGTTTAATTTGTTAACGGGTGTTTTTGGCCGCAAAAACACAGTGGATTGGCACTGGCAAAAGTGGATGCCTGCGTTGGGAGTTATTCTGCTGGCTGTATTGCTACAAACCGGCAGCTTGATAACCGGTTATTGGCAGCAAAAGACAGAACTGGCCGCACTGGAAACAAAGACATTGGAACTGTTTAAACAAACTTTTCCCGAGATAAAACGGATTGTTAATATCAATGTGCAGGCTGATCAGCAGGTGACTGAACTAAAAAAACACAGTGTGGGGCAGGGCAGTCAATTTATGCAGTTGTTATATCAAACCGGCGAAGTGCTGGCCACAAACCCGGATTTTAAGTTACAGCAACTGGATTTTGTAAACAACCTGATGCAATTGCAGCTTACCGCCACAGATATTAGCCAAATTGAGCAATTTAAGCAGCAGCTCGAAAGCAATAATGCTTTGTCAGTAAAAGTTCAGTCCGCAGAAGCCGGCCCAAATGGCGTGGAGGCACACCTTGAAATTAAACAAAAATGAGTTTCTGCAACGCCTGGAAGTCTTGTCGCCAAGAGAGCGCTTGTTATCTGTCGGCGTTATTGTTTTTATCGTGTTTTATGCGTTATATCAATTGATTATTGCGCCGATAGCCACAGAAACAATCCTGCTTGAACAAAAAATTAATGCCCAGCAGCGGATTTATCAAGCCATAAAAAAGACCAGTTTGGAAGTTGTGGAGTTACGTAAAAATCAACAGGACACGGCGGTTGATAGCGTAGACGGGCAATCGATAATGACCGTTATTGATGCAAGCAGTAACGAGTTGGATATAAAGCCCGCCATCAAACGCATGATTCCTGAAGGTGCCGACAAAGTGACCTTGTGGCTTGAAAATATTGCCTTCGATAAACTAACCCTTTGGCTGGCCGTGCTGGAAACAAAGCATGCCATCACCGTTGATCAAATTAGCATTAATCGGGAACAAACCAACAAAGGCACAGTAACCGCCAAATTGTTACTGAGTCATTAGAAAAACCGATTTTAGTAGGCGAGGCTGTTTAAGTGGCTTTCACCATCGGGTGTCAATGCCAAAAGTAAAGAACGGTTGCCAGTTGGAGTAAAACCGCTTTAGCTGTTTTACAGGCAACAGCTGAAGCGGTTGCACTCCAGTTTTTTAAATGTTTTTCGTTTGACTGTGGGTCGTGACGCTGGAGCGACACGGCCATTAAGTGGTTATCAATTTAAACCGGGACAGATAAATAAAACCGGCTTATTGATTCCGGGAAAGTTAATTTGTACGACTTTCACAAAAAGCGGAACCGTTTTAAATGGGTATCCGCGCATCGACGAAAATTAAGCCTCAATCTCAACTTCAGATAGATCAATATCTTCATCAATGGCTTTAATCAGTCCGTATTTTTCTACAAAATAACTCTCAAGCCAGGCGTTAATATCATTCTTTTTTAAAGCCAGCATAAGGAATCCATTGTGATGGGTTTCGGCTATCGCCTCTACCCATCCTACGCGCTGTTTGCGTGGCCTGGATAATTCTACAGAAGAAACTAATTTGTTTGTGGATGACGCCATGACGGCGCAGTCGGCAGCAGTTAACAAGGCTTGACTTTCGATACGGATTTACGTGTAATACTTGTTTTCGTATAAATTGGAGTAAGAAATGTCAAATTTTACAGTCGCAATACCTGATGATCTTCTGACTAACGCCAAGGTAATGGCAGCTAAAGCAGGTACATCAGTTAATGCTTTAATTCGCACGCTGCTTGATGGTTTCGTTCAAAATGAAAGCTCTCCAATGTCCGGTAACTTCGAGATACTTCTTCAGTATTCGCTAGGGCAGATATCTCCAAAGAAGGCAGTAAAGCTTCTACACCTTGAAGATGAAGTTGCTTTGGAGAAAATAACTCTCCAAGCAGGTTTTCCTATTCCCAGGCTTTCTCTCCAGGAAACGGACAACATGCAGAAGCGCTTTGGTGAAATGCTGGATAAGGCATCTACATGAAGTGCGGCATTGTTATAGTGGATACTGGCCCGCTCAAGACACTTGCCTATGCTGATAGCCTGGCGTTGCTGCTAGCGCCGGGCATTCCAGTACATATCTCGGATATGGTGGTATGCGAGTTGCGTAACGGACAGCAATTTCCAGGCAACATCAAGGCGCTTGAATTCATCGAGTCCAACATGAACAATGGTTTGGATGAAATCGAGACAGGTGTCCCAGAAATTGCTGAAAAACTAAAAGCGCTTTGTGTTGATCCTGGTGATGAGTCTATTCGCAGAATTATCGACAAGTATGAAGAGGATTCAGATGGGGAATACGCAGTGCTTGCATCAGAAGATGAAAAATTCATGCGAACGGCTGATCCTAAAGGCCACACATACATAATGACAACCAGGCCATTCCTGCAAGAGCTAGAAAAACGTGGCATGGTAGCCGATGCAGAGGCATTAATGCAAAAGGCGGAAGAAGCTGCAATTCATGCAGGAGAAACTCCTGGGCGGGGCCAACTAAAAAGAGGGCGTGAGTGGAACACACCACCCGTTAGGAATGTGCTGATAAAGCCATTCTAAAAACCAACACACTTTGAGAGGGGCTTGACCTAACGGAACCTTTTTGAATAACGGTAAATGCTAAACGTATGGGGCGGGGTTGCAAACCCCGCCCCGCGTTCGAGAGAGGGCGCAAGATGCCTAAGGTAACTTGCAATAAATACCCCACCCTATCGTTCCCACGCTCCGGCGTGGGAATGCCGGAAGTGGCGCTCCCGCGTCACGCAACGCAGGAGCGTTGCCGGATGAGTTTCCACGCCGGAGCGTGGGAACTAGGCTAATTATGGGGATATTTTCTGCGTGCTGCCTAAGTTATTTCATGCGTATTTTTAGGCAAGTTGTTATTGGCAAAACGATAAGGCATTAAACCTCAACTTCCCCCTCCGTTATCTCAATCTCTTCATCATCAATGGCTTTAACCAGTCCATATTTCTCTACAAAATAACTCTCAAGCCAAGCGTTAATATCATTTTTTTTAAAAATCAACGCAGCTTCTGTTTGCAATAAACGTTGGCGTACTTGGTGCAAGGGCAGCAGTAACAACTCAATGTCAGCCATGGATACAAATTTATCAGGGTGTGCGTTACCGTTGTTGATAACCTTATAGAGCTGTTGTTTTTTTAAACCCAAATTCTGGTTTAATTCTTCCCTAAATTCTATAAATAAAGGCAGTAAATCACTACCGGTGCAATCCATATTATGGAGGTGGTGCATGCGGTTTAAAAGATTATTAACCGCGAAGCGATAAAGTTCTGCTTCTCGAACAAAAAGACGGGAGGCTATGGTTTGGATAGCATTACGGTCATTATTGTTTAAGCGCATGGACACTATTTGCTTTTTCTCGACCTCAGTAAATCCTTGTGATGTCATAGTTTTAATGCGGGTTATAAGTTTAGAAGTATCATTAAAAGCCAATTAAGCTAAATATAGCCTATTAATGTTACAGCTTTATAACAAAGCATACATTTAATCAATTTGTCATAATTTCAAAATTCAAATTGTGTATGCTTATATTAAAAGGTAAGTAGTAAAGCCAAGAGGCGATGGGGGATTTATGTAATAAAATATCCCCTAATCCCTCTTTGTTAAAAAAAGGGGTGAATAAACAAAAAAATTGCAGTTATAAAATCGCAGGTGATTTGTAATACAAACGTATTACATTGTAAGCAATTGTAATCAACTTGTAACCTAAATGACTCTATCTGTGTGGGATACTAGCGCCATGTTGAAAGCATCTGGATTGGATGTTGACTGAACCAAGGGAAGACAGGGAGGCAACACCATCAGTTGTACTGAAAAGAAGCATCAGGAAGGCTTCATTCACATTTTTAGTATTTGGCATTGGCAGGAAGTCTGGCAGAAGAACAGGAATAGGGAATAAAGGGGTAAGCACGGTAGTGAAGTTTAGTGTTGTCAAGAAGTGCAGGTAAGTGTGATGCACTTCAGAATATAACCTGTAAAAGCCCATCCGTTTGAGAGGCGAGAACGCGTTATAGGTTTTGATAGGTTATACAGATGTAAATGGCGATTGTGCCGGCATCTTTTTGTAAAAATTTTTTAATTATATTTGGGAATAAACATGAAACAGTTTAACAAAACTTTATTGGCAGCAGCGTTGATGGTTGCTGCCGGTTCTGCTAACGCGAATATCTCGACTAATCTAGGTAGTTCTGAACTGTTTATGTCAGTTTATGATTCTACTAGCAAAAACACGTATTCTTTCAATACTGGTTTGACTATCGATGCTTTCATAAATGATGCTAGCAGTACGACTTATGCTTATACTCACGATTTGTCTTTAGATACAGTATGGACATCTGGTTTTCTAGGTGCTGCAGGATTTAATGCAGCGACTACTGTTTATGCGCTTGCAGTAGCCAGTGCTTATAATCCTGATGTACTGCTTACATCAAGTGCGGTTGGTGGATTGGCGCCAGCTGATAACGATCAAGTTGTTAATACATTTGTTGAAAACATTAAAAGCCAAGCGGGTATGATTAACCCAATTTCTGGTACTTCTAAAGTGGTTAATGATGGCGGTGTAGCAAATACCGGACAATTTAATCAATTCGATACCGTATTTGGTAATCAATCAGGTGCTTCGGTTGCTGGTGCTTACGGTTCAACTTTAGCATTTTTCCATGAAAATGTTGTTGTTAATGAAGCAGGAGACGCGCTTGTGTCAAACGTAAGTCAATTTGCCGGTTCATGGAAGTTGGCAGGTAATACTTTGTCTTTTGGTGCTGCGACTGCACCTGCTGCTGTCCCATTGCCTGCAGCTGTATGGATGTTTGGCGCTGGTTTGATGGGTGTGTTGCGTTTAACTCGTCGTAAATCAATGGCTGTATAAAGCCTGTAACTGCTGCATTGTTTTAATGCGGCAGTCTTTTGAAATTTTTTAATTAGAGACTAAAATGAAAAAAAATTTAATCTTGGGTGCTGCCATTTCGGCTGCATTATTAGCAGGTAACGCGCAAGCGATTACCGTTGATGCTAACAACTTTCCTGTTTTTGATACCAGCTCAGCTGGCGATACTCGTGTAGTTTATATGTCTGGCGCCTCAGCGGCCGGTACTTTTATAGAAAAAGTGTTAACCGGTGCCGGTGTTGCAGCGGATCAAATTTGTGACGTTAGCCAGCCTATCTGGAAATTTAAAGACAATATTGATGGTGCTACACAAAAAGCTTATTTGTGCACACAATCAACAACAGCGACCGGCTTAACATTGGCAACTGGTAAAGCCAACCTGTTGATCTATAAACGCGATGAAGGCGGTTCTGGTTACGGCGTTAGCCCCATCATTGCTGAAGCTAATGGCGATGTAGCCGGTTCTACTATCGAGTTTTTAAAGATTGACTCAACAAACTGTACGGGTGTGGTACCTGCTGCTGCCGGTACATTAACCAACATTACTTGCTCCTATACAACAGGCGCTGCCGGAAATAATGTATTGGTTGTTCCTGATGTCGGTGTTTCTGATGTCGATCCTGCGCAATTTCAGCAGGCGAATGCCCCTTTCAAAACTGATAATACCACCGTGTTCCCTAATGTAACGACTGCGGATGTTGCCAAGTTGACAGTAACACCTGGCGCTGCGGTTGTGTTTGGTGTACCCGCTACCCTGCATTTATACAGAGCCTTACAAGGCGCTCAATTGGCTATGGGTACTATTCCAACAACTGGCAGAAACAATGACAATACAGGTGATGTAACATGTGCTGTTGGTGATGTTACTAACCAAGTTTGTATGCCTAGTTTGTCTAAACAGGAAATTGCTTCCCTGATTAAAGGTGACTGGGTTAACTGGAACAAACTGATGGTCACTATTCCTGGTGTAACTACACCTCTTGGTTTAGCGGCATGGGCAACAGCCAATCAAGCGGCTGATGCGCCTGCCAGCGCCGTGACACATATCTGCCGTCGTGAAAATGGCTCAGGTACACAAGCGCAATTAAATAATTTTGCCTTAAATTATCCTTGTACAGCGGCTTCATCTGCTACTACCCCAGCTACAGGTAATGATGGTATAAACGGAAATACTCTGAATAAAACAGAATCTTCTTTAGTCGCGTTAATTCATGAGAACTCAACTTCTGGTCGCGTTACTGCTTGTTTGAAAGACCTGAATTTGGGTGTTGATACCGCTAGTGATGGCTTTACTAATCCATACACATCGGGTACTGCTCCTAAGACATTTCGTTGGGCTATCGGTGCACAAGCTTTAGAGAAAAAAGACGCAAATTTTGAATTTGTAAAAATCAACGGTGTTGCGCCTACCCTGGCTAACGTTGTAAAAGGTACTTATCTGGATTGGTTTGAAAATACTTTCCAATATAATACTACTCATGCAAGATTTTCTGAAGCTGGTCTGAAAACAACTATTGATGCGATTATTAAAGCGGCAACAGTGCCTGCGGTAATGGGTTCAATCAATTCGGGTTCTGGCTTGTCACATGGTTTTGGTAACGGCGCTTATTTGGCTAATCCTAAAGCAAATACACCAGTAACAACCGGTATATTTAATGCAAGTTTACCTGTGAATCCTTATTCACACACACCTGCTGCTGCTACTGCATTGGATAACTGCCGTGCACCAGTGACTTATAACAAATCTGTTGCAGGTTTATAAGTTTTAACGGGATAAAGCTCAGGGCAATCCTGAGTTAAGGTAACGGATTACCTGATTTAAGAAAACCAGTCGTTTTTAGAACGGCTGGTTTTTTTTTGCGTTTGATTTTTGTAGGGTTCGCTCTGCGGGCTTTTTTATCGTTCCCACGCTCCGGCGTGGGAATGCAGTCAGCGACGCTCCAGCGTCGCAAGCCTTGTGTATTCCGGTTATGTGGGTTTGGCTGGATATTGGTGCTATTCAAGTGCTGATTTTTAGGTGGGGCGGGCGGTTGATGGCTAGGGATGTCGTGTGTTGCTGTCGACGCTGGAGCGTCTGGGTCTGCATTCCCACACCGGAGAGACTGTGAAAGTATTCAAAATTCGGGTTGAATTTTGATTTCGGCAACCAAGAATCAATGACTTACAGCAGGTTTTTTGCTATTTTGTGTTAATTTTGGTTGTTTTTGATAATACTTTCACAGTCTCCGGAGCGTGGGAACGAGTCTATGTGTTGTTTATGCAGATTCACTGGCGAGGTTGTGTAATGAACTTTATAACGCCAACCCTTTCTTAAACTCCCCTAATGTCATAATGGGCGGTGTAAAAAAACTATCCTTTAACTGAAGAATATCGGCATCGCCCGATACCAAAGCATCGGCCTTGCCAACGACTGCCAGAATTAAAAACATTTGATCATCCTTGTCACGAATTAATGGCAAACCTTCGGGAATCTTATCAATAACGACTGTAGCAGCGTAAGGCAAAAAATCAGCCAATAACAAGGCTTGTTCGTCTTTGCCAAGTTTAAATTTAGGGTAGGCAAGAGCACGCATTAACTCGTTGACGGTGTCTTTGCCAGCCAAAGGGATTATCTGTTCGTTTTGCCAAGCGTGAAGTAACCATGCCGTTTTTTGTTGAGAAAATAACAAGGCGGATATAATGCAGTTAGTCTCCAATACTACACGAGGTGTCATACCGGTTTTTGTCTTGCCCAGTTAATGGCATCATTGACATCTTGTTCGTTGATGCCTAACGCTTCAAGTTTAGCTCGAGCGGCATCGGCTTGTTGAATTCTGACCGGCGTAAGAATAATTCGCCCGGATTCAGTAGCAATATCATAATATTCTGCATGACCCACTGACATTACCACCGATTTTGGCAAGGTTAACTGGTTTTTACTGGTTAATTTCGCTAACATGAGATCCTCCAAAGTAATGAAG
>CAIUYS010000272.1 GCA_903903365.1 uncultured Methylococcaceae bacterium | reverse complement strand
CTAACCTTGCCGGCGTTACCTCGCCGATTAAGCGGGTATTATTTTTGTTGGCATTGATTCTGCCAATGTCAGGTCTTCATTTTTGGACTCAAATTCTTGAATTGATTGCTCAAGCCACTGATTGGCCTGATGTCAGAGACTATTCAGGTGCGCTGGAATGGCTGGTTATACCACCGGTATTATTTTGGATATTGGTTATGATATTAATCAGAAACGCACCGGCCGGAATGTTAAATCTGAAAATGAAAACCCGTTATAAGGTTTTCATCGGCTGGTTCGTTTTATTATTTGCATGGATGTTTTTATCCCGATTAAGAGCTTTTTATGGCCCGGAAATGACGATGTATTTTCTGGTTCTGATTTGGGCCGCGGATGTTTCGGCTTATTTTACAGGCAAAAAATGGGGTAAAACCAAGCTCGCTCCTGAAATTAGTCCGGGTAAAACAGTTGCCGGAATGATTGGCGCATTAATCGTGGGCGCTATTTTTGCAGCAAGTTTCATTGGTTATTATGGCTATCAAGATGGCTTTATATGGGCCAGACTATTCGATTTTGTATTGTTGTCAGTATTGACAGTGTTGATTTCGATTTATGGCGACCTGTTTATTAGCGTGGTAAAACGTCAGTGCGGTGTTAAAGATAGCGGCACATTATTACCGGGTCACGGTGGTGTTTTGGATAGAATAGACAGTATGATTGCCGCTATTCCATTTTTTTATGCCGGTATCGTACTGATTGGGCTTGATTTATGAAAGGCTTATGCATACTCGGTGCGACCGGCTCGATTGGTGTTAGTACGTTAGACGTAGCCGCCAGACATGCCGATCTTTATAACGTGGTCGCCTTAACGGCAAATAACAATATTGATTTGCTGTATGAGCAATGTCTGATACATCAGCCGGAATATGTCGTCGTCGTTGATGAAAACAAAGCGTTGGCCTTTGCCGAAAAGCTTAAAAACTCACCCATTTCAGCGATTAAAGTGTTGTCAGGCGCAAAGTCACTTGAGTTTGTTGCTACACTGGAGAATGTTGATTCGGTGATGGCAGCCATTGTCGGTGCAGCGGGATTGTTGCCAAGTCTGGCAGCGGCAAAGGCCGGTAAAATAATTTTATTGGCCAATAAAGAGGCGTTGGTCATGTCTGGCGATATCTTTATGCAAGCGGTTGCCGAATCGGGAGCGCAATTGTTGCCTATCGATAGCGAGCATAATGCCATCTTTCAATGTATGCCCGCCGGCTATAAATCCGGTATGCATGCCAAACAAGCCAGACGCATTTTATTAACCGCTTCAGGCGGCCCGTTTCGTGAAATGCCACTGGATCAACTGGTTAATGTAACACCTGATCAAGCCGTAGCGCACCCTAATTGGGATATGGGCAGAAAGATTTCGGTTGATTCTGCAACCATGATGAATAAAGGCCTGGAGATGATTGAAGCCTGTATTTTATTCGCCATGACACCGGATCAAATACAGGTTGTGATTCATCCCCAAAGTATTATCCACTCGATGGTTGATTATGTTGATGGCACCGTGTTGGCGCAAATGGGGAATCCTGATATGCGTGTTCCCATTGCTTACTCAATGGCCTGGCCTGAACGTTTTGATTCGGGCGTCGAACCGTTGAATATTTTTGATGTTCGACGAATGGATTTTGAAGAACCCAATCTGGAGCGTTTTCCCTGTTTACGTCTTGCTTATGAAGCCATTAACAAGGGCGGAATTATCCCGACCGTTTTAAATGCAGCCAATGAAATAGCGGTGGAAGCATTCCTTAACGAGCAGGTACGTTTTACCGATATTCCCGTTATAATCGAGCGTTGCATGGAACAGTTTGAAGCCAAAGCAGCCAGTACGCTTGAGATTATACTGGCGGCAGATCAACAAGCCCGACTGGTATCCAAGCAAATTATTACCGAGCTTACCCATTAATGGATGTATTGCATACGCTGTTTTATTTCGTCATTGCCATTGGTATTCTGGTTTCAATTCATGAATTCGGGCATTTTTGGGTGGCGCGTAAAGTCGGCGTAAAAGTACTTCGGTTTTCTGTTGGCTTTGGCAAGGTTTTATGGTCTTACCAGAAAACCCCTGAGTCGACAGAGTATGTATTATCAGCCATTCCGTTGGGCGGCTATGTCAAAATGGTCGATGAGCGGGAAGGCGAAGTTAAACCGGAAGACTTGGCCTTTGCTTTTAACCGCCAGTCTTTGCCGGGTAGAACGGCAATTGTTGCGGCAGGCCCCATTTTTAACCTGCTGCTGGCGGTCGCCTTGTTTTGGAGTGTGTTGGTTATTGGTGAAACCGGCATAAAACCTATACTCGGCGTAGTCGGGCAGGGCACCTTAGCCGCGACTGCGGGTTTTGTAGAAGGTGATCAGATTGTTTCAGTTAATGACAAGGTGACACCGACCTGGACTGAAGCCATGGGTGCAATAATAGCCTCTGCAATGGATGGGGG
>CAIUYS010000271.1 GCA_903903365.1 uncultured Methylococcaceae bacterium | reverse complement strand
TAGCTTGCAGAACATCATTAATAACCACGTTAATATCTTTAAGATTACTAAAGAAATTATAAACCCCTGTTTGCATAAACTGGGGTGTTATCCATCTATAACCGTCAGAAATGGGCTTGGCAATATAATCATCAAGATGATCGTTAAAAGTGAACATGGTTCTATTAAAATGCTCATAAGGATCGGCTTTATTTGCAGTTTCTTGTGGCTTGGCAACTTCAGTTGTTGCACAACCGCCCAGAAAAATGGAGGCCCCGATAACCATGCCTGAGACAATTTTCTGAATGTTGGTGTTACGATTGCCAATGTAAAGCTTGAACATTTAATAGAGAACCCTTGGCTTATAGTTTTGAATAATTATCAATTTTTTCGTTTATCTTGGCTATTAAAGCATCAAAGCCTTCGCGTTGCAATATGGTGGTGTATTCTGATCGTTTCAAGGCCAAGTCACTCACCCCATTAGCGATAATGTTAATAATGCGCCAGCTGGTACCTTTTTCTTTTAGCATGTAATCAAATTTAACGGGTTTATCATCGGGAATAATCAAATGACTATGCACAACAACGCCACCTCTTGTGGTTTCTTCTTCTGAATCAAATACAAAGGATTCGCCGGAGTAATCTTTAAAATTGTGGGCATAAGAGGAAACACTCAAGCGCACAAAGACATCGACCAATTTTTGTTGTTGTGCCTCAGATAGTTTTTCCCACTCTTTACCGATAACAATGCGGGCAATTTTTGTTAAATCATGACTATTGGAAACGGGATCATACAGTTTGTCATATCGTCCGGCATAGCCTAATTGTTTGCCATTCTTCATGACCGCGATGAGTTCGGTCTGAAATTTATCAACGACCTGCTTTGCGGTTGCACCACTTTCTTCTGCCTGAACGGACATGTTGACTGTCATTAACAAACAAAAAATAAAAATAACGGCTAACTTCATATTCTTTAAAGCCATAAACAAAACCTCATAAACGTGGCATATTAATAAAATTTTTTACGTTACTGTCAGAGCTGTTCAGCCCTTCAAATCGATAGATACAGATTTAGCCCTGTCTTGTTCCATCAATAACAAGACGGGGTATAATCTGCTTTGAGGGGACAGTTTTCCGGCAATTTATTCAGTCATTTCTATGATGATAGGAATACCGGAAAGAGTGGGTAAAGGTTTATCTTCAACGAACAGTGGTGTAGGTTCGGGTATCATATCGCCTTCAGTTTTAGGGCCTCTGATAGATGTTAATAAGGCTTTCAATGGATGTTTTAACATGTCTTCAACGGCCGTTGCTTCGTAACCACAATGGGCCATGCAGCTTGCACATTTAGGATTGTTAACGTTACCGTATTTGTCCCAAGGCGTAGTATCCAGAAGCTCCTGAAAGCTGTCCGCATTACCTTCATCAGCCAGTAAATAACAAGGTTTTTGCCAGCCAAAGACGTTGCGGGTAGGATTGCCCCAAGGTGTGCATTCATAGTTTTGATTGCCGGCCAAAAAATCAAGATAAAGCGATGAATGATTTAATTGCCATTTGCGACTTTTACCAATTTTAAAGATGCCCCTGAATAAATCTTTAACGTCCTTGCCTTTAATAAATACATCTTGTTGAGGCGCACGCTCATAACTAAAGCCAGGCGCTATGGTGATGCCTTCGACACCCAGTTCGGTCACATAATCCAGAAAATCTGCAACTTCCTGCGAGTTTTCACCCTGAAAAAGGGTGCAGTTTACGGTAACCCTAAAGCCTTTTGCCAAAGCGAGTTTTATGGCTTCAACGGCTCGGTCAAAGACACCGTCCTGACAAACAGAGGCATCATGCCGTTCCTGCATACCATCCAGATGGATTGAGAATGTCAAATAAGGGGAGGGCGTGTAATCATCAATCCGCTTTTTTAATAACAAGGCGTTTGTACATAGATACACAAATTTTTTGCGGGCAATAATACCTGCAACAATTTGCGGCATCTCTTTATGAATAAGCGGTTCGCCACCTGGAATTGACACCATAGGCGCGTTACACTCATCAACTGCCTGCATACATTCTTCAAATGACAGGCGTTTGTCGAGAATATCATCAGGATAATCAATTTTGCCACAGCCCGCACACGCCAGGTTGCAACGAAATAATGGCTCCAGCATAAGTACCAAAGGATATTTTTTAACCCCTTTTATTTTTTGTTTAATTAGATAACTGCCGACTGCTAACTGCTGACGTAAAGGAACACCCATCTGCAAAACCTCCAAAATTGTTATAACTATAATTTGGCCAAATATATATACTCCGTGCGGTCACATTTCCGGTTTTCTGATCGGCCATTTTATCCGATAGCGGCGTTGCAAAAACAGTTGCATAGCTAGCTATGCGCCTGATTTTGCGCCTTGCTCTCGAATAAAATAACTCGATCATAAATTCCGTAAACATGACCGCGCGGAGTATGTTGACCATTCCAAAACCAGGTATATCATAAGCGACAATGTGCGTGTAGTAATAAAACAACAACAGTCAGGCGCGGCTTAATGTCGCGTGTATTTCAGGGTTTTTTAGTTCTGAAATTCAGGTATTCAAACATGCCTGCCATATAATACAATCGCTTATGTATTGTTTACTAGAATACTATCTTTTAACTAACGACTCCAGTTTTTACGCAAAATTTTCCCTGGTGATGGTGTGAAGAGGCTGTTTTTTTGGTAATTTGTACAAATACAACACGAGGTATTAAATCGTTGTTTTTATTATCAATAAGCTGTTATACAGCCCAGCTAAACAGGGATGTTGTCAATAAAACAACATTGCTTTGCAAAATACCAACAAACAGGCTATTATTGCCATCATCGAATTTACCAGACCCGTTTGGGTCGATACTTTAATTATTATGAGCGAAATCACAATATCTCTGGATGACCCTAAATCACTGAGTCAATTGTCTGACAATGAGTTTCAGACACTCTTGCTTGAAGGCGTTTCCAGAACCTTTGCGCTCACTATTCCTCAATTACCTGAAAAGCTTTACGGCGCAGTCGCCAATGCCTATTTATTATGCCGTATCGTCGACACAATTGAGGATGAAGTCTCCTTGTCGGCTCAGCAAAAAAAATACTTTTGCACCGAGTTTATTGATGTTGTTAAAACCGGTGTCAATGCTGAACCCTTCGCGGTAGAGCTTGCGCCCTTGCTTTCCGAGCAAACCATTCCTGCAGAACACACCTTAATTCATGTATTACCCCGGGTAATACAAATTACGCATTCTTTTGATGACGATCAAGTTGAGGCGCTAGCTTGCTGCGTTGAAACCATGGCCGCAGGTATGCCGATATTTCAGGCCCAGAATTTGCATGACGGTCTGGCAACGCTTGCTGATTTGGATAGCTATTGTTACTACGTTGCCGGTTGCGTGGGCGAAATGCTGGCCAAACTTTTTTGCCATTATTCGCCCGAGATTGCACAGCATAAAGAGGAGTTGTTAACCTTATCCGTGTCTTTTGGTCAAGGCTTGCAAATGACCAATATATTGAAGGATATTTGGGATGATGCGCAACGCGGCGTTTGCTGGTTACCACAGGATATTTTTTCCGAAACCGGTTTTGATCTTAAAAACTTAAGCCCCGAAACGAATGATGAAAACTTCAGGGCGGGCCTGGAGC
>CAIUYS010000270.1 GCA_903903365.1 uncultured Methylococcaceae bacterium | reverse complement strand
TTAATCGGTTATTGGCTTGCCTGGGGAGGCGTCAAGCTTATGCTGGTTTTTTCAGGACTTGTTGCCAAAGGTAGTCTAATAGCAGTTATAATTAACCAGATTCCCGTTTTTTGTGCCGTTGCAGTCGCTTTTTTTGTCAGAAAGAAATTGCTGGCTGATATCGCTGAAAAAAATAATCAGGGCTAAGTAAAAGGCTCAAGATTCAAGTGTTACATTATTAACATTGAACCTTGAGCCCTAACGCTTAATTACAGTTTATCTGCATTTTTATCCAGGTATTCAGCAACGCCCGCAGGGCTTGCATTCATGCCTTTATCGCCTTTATTCCAGCCAGCAGGACATACTTCGCCATGCTCTTCGTGGAATTGTAACGCATCAACCACACGGATTAATTCGTCAATATTACGACCTAAAGGCAGGTCGTTAACTACTTGATGACGAACGACGCCACTACGATCAATCAGAAAAGAGCCACGGTACGCAACACCGGCACCCGCCACTTCAACATCATAATCTTTTACAATAGAGTGAGTTAAATCGGCAGCCATTGTGTAACGAACCGGACCAATACCGCCTTTATTGATGGGTGTGTTGCGCCATGCATTGTGGGTAAAATGAGAGTCAATAGATACCGCAACCACTTCAACGCCACGGCTTTTAAATTCATCTATACGATGATCCAAAGCGATCAGTTCACTTGGGCAAACAAACGTAAAATCTAACGGATAGAAAAATACGACGGCATATTTACCGCTGGTTGTTTCAGAAAAGCAGAATGAATCAACTATTTGACCATCGCCCAGTACGGCAGGAACTGTAAAATCAGGTGCTTGTTTTCCTACTAATACGCTCATAGATTGTCTCCAAAAATATTGAAAAAGCAAAAGGTTATGGACTTTTTATTAGCGACTGTTACATTGCTAGAGACATATTCTACACTGAATTAGTTGGTAATTGTCCAGTGTTGTTATAATTAATGTTATTTTTAACTTGCTTTTATGTTAACTTTAGCCATAATTTGTAATCAATGGATTACAAATTATGGCTACTTTGGATTTCCAGAATTGCTTTAAAGTTGGGCGGTAAAGTCTTACTACCAGCTTCATATAAAATATAGATCTTGTCGAGGAGGTTTTCTGTGGCAAAAAACAAGCATATAACTGAACCGGATGTATTCGGTTTTCAAGTACGTATCGTAAGACGCGGCAAAGAAAGCAGCCGTTATTTCTCTCATAAATTATGGGGCAACAAAAACAAGTCCTTAAATGCGGCCATTACCTGGCGTGACCAGATGTTGATCGTTTTAAAAGGCAGTAAGACCCGCTTTCTCAAACCGCCCAAAAATAAAACCACTACCGGCGTTACCGGCGTCTCCAGAACCATCAAATATGATCATAGAAAAGATAAAAATTATCTGTGTTATACGGTTTTTTGGGTTTGCAACGGTAAATCCAGAAATAAAACTTTTCAGGTGGGCAACGTAGATAAAGTCACCGCTGATGATGAGTTGCATGCGTTTCGCACCGCCAAGCTGTTCAGAATTTGCTATGAAGTTTCAATTGATAATGATATTGAATTTTTTGATGACAAATTTGTTGGCTGGAAAAAAACACGGCTTTATGATGACGAAAATTTAAACGCAGTGTTGTAAGCGACTTTTATGTTTAACTTAACTGCGCTGTCAGGTAAGTATAGCCAACAGGGACATAACGCCGAGCAGGATCGTTAAACAGGTTTGGAAAATCCTGTTTATTGAGGTGCTTTTAACTGTTCGATAATTCCATCCAGTTCATCCAGGCTGGAGTAGGCAATGACTAATCTCCCTGAGCCGTTTTCTTTATGATCGATAATAACTTTAGCGCCCAACTTTGCCGTTAAATCATCCTGCAAACGCAAGGTATCATTATCAATGACCTTAACTTTATGGACTTTTGGCTCGGCGTGGCTTTCTTTAACCAATCGTTCTGTCGCTCTTACCGTTAGACCCTCTTTAACCACTTTATTGGCCAAGGCTACTTGCTTAAGTCCATCCAAGGATAACAGTGCCCGTGCATGTCCCATTTCCAATTGATTGGTCAGCAGTAATTTTTTTACATCAGGATGTAAGTCCATCAAGCGCAACAAATTGGTAACGGTTGTTCGAGACTTGCCAATAGCTTCGGCTATATGCTGATGCGTCATTTCAAACTCATCAAGCAAGCGTTTTAACGCTTCGGCCTCTTCCAATGGGTTAAGGTCTTCGCGTTGAATATTTTCAATCAGCGCGATAGCCATGGCGGCCCGATCATCGATTTCTTTAATGACTACCGGCACTTGGGTCAGTCCTGCCATCTGTGCGGCTCGCCAGCGACGCTCTCCAGCCACTATTTCGTATTTTTCATAGGCAATCAAGCGCACTACGATAGGCTGAATGATGCCTTGCGCTTTAATGGAATCCGCCAGTTCCTGTAATTTTTCAGGATTGATATCTTGGCGCGGCTGATACTTGCCCCGCTGCAAATATTCTATGGGCAGCGTTTGCAGATGATGTTTTTCCTCTTTAACAGAAACATCACCCAATAAGGCATCAAGACCCCGACCTAATCCGCGTTTGTTTGAAGACATTTTTTCTCTTTATTAATTAACCAACCCGCGAGGAAAATAGCGCAAAGCCCCGCGATGTTTTATTGGAAGTCATTTATTGTTTTAAACAAATCAGCTTAAAGTCGGCGAACCATCGCTTCAAATTCATCAATCAATTTTTTTAAATCTTCAGCTTCTTGTACCAAATTAAGGTTTTCTTGTTGCAGGGTTTCGATTAGCGCAATCGCTAGTGCTTCTCGCTCATCCCTTTCTTTAAGAACCGCCGGCAGTTCTTGTAATCCCGCTAACCGTCCCGCATGCCAACTATCTTCAATAGCGATTATCTCTGCGCTGTCTTCGACAATTTTTTGCGTGACAACAGACTCAAAGGTATCCGGCATTGTTACAACAGAGGCTAGTTCCTGTAGCTCATCTAAATCCAAACCAACGGATGACAGATAACTACTCTTCTGAAGGGTTTTAATCGGCAATGGTTGTTTTTCTTCCGGAGAAGAAGCATTACCCAACAAAGCCTCAAGCCCCCGACCCAGTCCACGTTTTTTTATACTCATGCCTTATCTTTTCTGATCATTTCACCCGCCAAAGCAATATAGGCGATAGTTCCCCGTGATGATTTATCATACATTAGCGCGGGCAAACCATGACTTGGGGCTTCCGCTAAACGAATATTTCTTGGAATACAGGTTCTAAATACCTTATCGCCAAAATACCGGATCAGTTGCTCAGAAACGTCTTTGGTCAGACGGTTTCTATCGTCATACATAGTTCTTAAAATACCTTCCAGATGTAAATCCGGATTGACGGAATTTTGAATATTGTGCAGCGTACTCATCAGTGCAGACAAGCCTTCCAGTGCGTAGTACTCGCATTGCATCGGAATCAACAAGCTGTCTGCTGCCACCATTGCATTTAAAGTCAGCATATTTAAAGACGGTGGACAATCTATCAAAATGTAATCGTAATCTGATTTTATCGGCTTTAACGCATCGGCAAGTCGCAATTCTTTTCGATCGGCATGAATTAATTTTACCTCGGCGGCCGTCAGGTCAGCATTGCCGGGAATCACCGAAAAACCGATGGTTGGTACATGAATAACCGCTTCTGCCGCCGGCACATCTTCCATTAATAGATCATAACTGGAATATTTAACTTCCTGTTTATCTACGCCACAGCCCATTGCTGCATTACCTTGTGGATCAAGATCCACCAACAATACCCGACGCTTTGCAGCCGCTAAAGATGCCGCCAAATTCACACAGGTTGTCGTTTTTCCTACGCCACCTTTTTGATTGGATATGGCAATTATTTTTCCCACTAACTTACCTCGGATTCTTGAGTCAATTGTATTCTAACCAGACATCTTTCTGCGGTTATTCCTGGAACGTTGACAGGGATTAGCGTTGTTATGGCTGATTCCAGTTCAGGGACATCAGGTACTTGTCCTTTCATTGCCAACAACACGCCATCCTTGTTAAGTAAGTGCGCCGTTAATTGCACTATATCAGATAAACTGGCAAACGCTCGGGTAATGGCCGTATCAAAACCTCTTTCAGGGTGATATTGTTCCACACGATTATGACAGACACTGACATTACCCAGCTTTAAGTCGATTATTGCCTGCTGTACAAAGCGCGTTTTCTTGGCATTACTATCCAGTAAAACAAACTCGATATCCGGTAAGTAAATCGCCAGCGGAATACCCGGCAAGCCAGCACCAGTGCCTATATCAATCACCCGTTTGCCTTCAATAAAAGGCACAATTGCCAGACTATCCAGTAAATGCAGGCGCACCATATCGTCCCTGTCTCGTATGGCGGTAAGATTATAAGCTTTATTCCATTTTTCAAGCAGCTTTATAAAGCCCAATAGTTGCTCTACCTTGTCTTCAGCAATCGACAGATTAAGCGATTCAAGACCGGAAACCAAAATTTTTCGACACGTTTCCATTAGGCGCTTTTCTTTTTTAAATAAACCAACAATAGGGAAATGGCAGCGGGGGTCATGCCAGGAATGCGTGAGGCTTGGCCTAACGTTTCTGGCCGCTGCGCTTTAAGTTTTTGGCTCACTTCGTTGGACAATCCGGGTACACCAGTATAATCAAGGGCATCCGGGAGTCGTAAATGATCGTAACGCAGCGCCTTGTCAATATCAGTTTGCTGCCTGACGATATAGCCTGCATATTTAGCCTGAATTTCAACTTGCTCACCAACCTGCTCAGTAATCGCCTCGCCGCCTTCCAGAAAGGACAGCAACCGCTCTACATCCACTTCGGGTCGTCGTAGTAATTCCATCAAACTGGCTTCTTTTAGCAACGGCTTACCCCAGATTTCTGCAACCTGCTGGGCTTCTTCCGTGTCTGCCCTGACCCATTTCTTTTTTAAGTCATCCTGCAAGCCGGAAATAGCTGCACGTTTAATCTCAAAAGCTTGCCAACGCTCATCATCAACCAAGCCTAATTCACGACCTTTTTCGGTTAAGCGCAAATCGGCATTATCTTCCCGTAACAATAAACGGTATTCGGCACGACTGGTAAACATACGATACGGCTCTTGCGTGCCACGGGTAATCAGGTCGTCAATCATTACGCCGATATAGGCTTCATCACGACCAGGGCACCAACTTTCCAAACCCATAACCAAACGCGCTGCGTTAAGTCCCGCAATCAAACCTTGCGCTGCGGCTTCTTCATAACCGGTCGTGCCATTCACTTGCCCTGCAAAAAACAAGGCGTCCATGTGCTTGGTTTCCAGCGACATTTTTAAATCCCGAGGGTCAAAAAAGTCATATTCAATGGCATAGCCCGGACGGATAATTTCGGCATTTTCAAAACCCAACATGGAGCGTACAAATTCATATTGCACATCAAACGGCAAGCTGGTTGAAATGCCATTGGGATAAATCTCATGGGTATCCAAACCTTCCGGTTCGACAAAAATTTGATGTGACTCCCTGTCGGCAAATCGGACGATTTTATCTTCAATCGACGGACAATAGCGCGGCCCGATACCCTCAATAATCCCTGAGTAAAGTGGCGATCTATCCAGACCGGCACGAATAATATCGTGGGTTTGATTGTTGGTGCGAGTGATATGACAAGGTATTTGTCTGGGATGCTGTTCACGCCTGCCCATAAAAGAAAATACGGGTACCGGCGTGTCACCGTGTTGTTCTTCCAACTTGCTAAAATCGATGGTTCTGCCATCAATACGCGGCGGCGTTCCGGTTTTTAAACGATCAATACGGAACGGTAATTCGCGTAACCGGTCAGCCAAAGCAATAGAAGCCGGATCACCGGCACGGCCTCCGCTATAATTTTCCAAACCGATATGAATTTTACCGCCCAAAAAGGTGCCGGTTGTTAATACCACGGCTTTCGCCATGAAATTTAAGCCCATTTGGGTTTTAACACCGACTACTTTATTGCCGACCACGATTAAATCAGCGACCGTTTGCTGAAATAATGCCAGATTAGGCTGATTTTCAAGCGTACTTCTGACCGCCTGTTTATACAGCATACGATCTGCCTGAGCGCGAGTCGCCCTGACCGCAGGACCTTTGCTGGCATTTAATATACGAAACTGAATGCCGCCAAGATCAATCGCTTTCGCCATAATCCCGCCCAAGGCATCAATCTCTTTAACCAAATGGCCTTTGCCTATCCCGCCAATCGCAGGATTACAGCTCATTTGCCCCAGGGTTTCTATGTTTTGCGTCAACAATAATGTTTTCGCACCGCAACGAGCGGCCGCCAAAGCGGCTTCAGTTCCCGCATGACCTCCGCCCACCACAATCACGTCAAAATCTTTTTTGAATTTCACAAGCTTTTTTTACTCAGAGTCGCTATATTAATACACGTCAAGTTAGACGTACTTTTGACTATTATAAGAGGTAAACCATGAAACAACGTAACAATCCTGACAAAATAGATTATGCACCCATTCAAAACCCGGTTGCCAAGTTCGCACGCCAGTTTAATAAGGCGCATGTCTTTGAAGATAAAAACAAATACCATCGCAATGCAAAGCACAGGAAGCAGGAGGTTTCGCTAATAACTCTGGACAGAATTATTAGCGAAATTTTCTGCTTCTTCTTTCAACCCCTGCATTCCACCAGAAGCCTCTGGTAAAATTATTATTTGCGCTAAACGCTACGGACTTGTTGTCGCTCTTTCATCTCAGCGACCAAATCTAGCGAAGCGTGCCAACAGTCCTGACAAAACTTTTGAAAAGTGTCCCGTAACGCGGATTCTGGTAATAATGCCTTACCTGCTCGGGCGGGGCCTATTTGAAGATCATAAGCCGAAAGACATTGCAAATAATCGCGTCTCCGAGTTCGGTCAATTAAAAAAATAGGCGGAAAACCCGATTTTAAAACCGGCAAGTTCGCTACCAGTCGCGCCATCCGGCCATTACCATCGGCAAAGGGATGAATGCGCACAAAGGCTTGATGCAGGTTGGTATAAGCTATCAAAGCGGCCTCTTTATTTAACGAGGCGTTTAATGCGTCATTCAACATTGCCAACCATTCCATCATCAATACAGGTACATCCACTGGCGATGCGTAATCAATAAACGTCTGTTTACCCTCAAGTGTCAAGGCATTAGTGCCGTTAGACTCCCGTTTCCATGCCCCAATCGGTTGATAAATATCGACAACAATCGCCGTTTGCACGGCGCCGTGCAACAAAAACAAATCATCTTGACTAACCAGATCATTGCGATCAAGCAAGTGATAGAGTAATTCAATGGCGCGGGCGTGACCGACAACTTCGCTGTGATCTTTTAGTGGTTTGCCGGATATGGTTAAACCTTCCGCCAATACAAATGCGGTTTCACCCAAGGTAAGGGTATTACCTTCAAGTGCGGTGCTGGTATATGTCCACAAATCGCGTAACTGGGCCAGTAACGCGACTTTCAGATCGCTATCCAGCCCATCCAGAAATTTCATTCGCCGACCTCCATTTTTCATAACATTAATTGTAACTGCCCTTAATCTTTCTGGGTTCACCGTGATTGCTCATAGTCAAAAGTGCCCCCCTCAAGTTAGCCGGATAGACGAAGAAACCGCTTTACCAAAGCAACCAAACAACAAGTCAACCAAGCCTATTCGTATAACTCACTACTTCCATCCATAGCACCCGTTTGGTTATACAATAACGGACGCCCTTCATTAAGTCTGGCCGCCGAAACGACTTTGCAAATTGCGATTTTATGATCACCGGCATCGGTGTAATGACTGACCTGACAATCAAAATAAGCCAGACTTTCCGATAAAATCGGCGCTCCTGTTTTATCTGTTTGCCATTGGAAGCCGGTCATTTTATCGTTGGCTGAACGGCCAAAATGCTCGGCGATGGCATATTGCTTTTGCTCCAACACATTAACCGTACAAACCCCACCCGCTTGCAATAACTGATACGAATAATGCTCGGGATTAATACTGATTGCCAGCAAAAGCGGGTTAAAAGAAACCTGCATGACCCACGCCGCCGTAAAGGCATTTTGATGGGTGCCGTCAGTAACGCCAATCACATAAACGCCATGACTGATTTGTTTAAATAATGCTTCAGGATTTTCAAACATCACTATCACCTGTTTTAAATGTTATATTTTGGGCAATCACACAGGATTGCCCCTACATTCGCGATTGCACTAACTCACCAATTTTATGCGCATCGATAAATCAACGGCTTTGACATGCTTGGTTAAGGCGCCAATGGAAATGTAATCAACGCCGGTTTCTGCAACGGCTTTAATATTATTAAGGTCAATATTGCCGGACGCTTC
>CAIUYS010000269.1 GCA_903903365.1 uncultured Methylococcaceae bacterium | reverse complement strand
AATGCGGATTGCCCCAGCGTTGGCCTGTTTCTGAAAAATAATCAGGGGGTACGCCTGCAACAACAGACATTTCACCTACTTCATCCAACTTGAATACGTTACGATTAGCCCAGACATCCGCACTATCATAGGATACAAAAATAGGGATATCACCAAACAAAAGTACCCCACGCTCACTGGCGTAGACTTTTAACGCCATCCATTGCCGGAAAAAGATATATTGTTCAAATTTAATCTCTCCTATTGCTTTTGATAAGCGGTGACGCGCTTCTTCAAGGGCGCTAATTTCCCTTTCCTTAAAAGGCTTGGGCCATTGATTCCAGCATTGTTGATTAAACATATTTCTAAGCGCCAGAAATAAAGCAAAATCATCAAGCCAAAAGGCTTTTTCCCGACAAAAATTCTCAAAGTCATCCTTGTCATGTTGATTAGCATTTTCTAAAAAACCTTCAAATACTTTTGCTATCAAACAGCTTTTGTTAAAGGCAGAAGACCCGTGACATTCGCCGCACTGCTCGGATAATGCCAACCAACCCAGATTTACCAAGCTATCAATATTAATTAATATCGGATTGCCGGCGTGAGCCGATAAGCATTGATAAGGCGATCCATCCGCATGGGTCATGCCTAAGGGCAACGTTTGCCAGACACTAACCCCGGTATCGTGTAGAAAATTGACAAAATTATAGGCTTCCTGCCCCAAGTCACCCTGTTTATCAGTGCCGGGTAAAGAAGTAATATGCAGTAGAACGCCTGCCCGGCGCTTGTTTAAAAGATTATTCACGAATAAGGGTCTCTGGTTAATGTTCAATACCTGGCCGCATTGCGCCACCCATAGAGGGATCACCGAACCCCTGAGTGAATGACAGTGCCAGATAAGCGGGAGGCTCTTCGCCTAATAATCGATACAAATTAGTTAAATTAAGCCGGAATTGTTTTTCAAAGCTACTAACCGCTTCACCAGGATTATAATCACCAAACCACCAGAACCAGTCAGAACCTTCGCAAACAGACAATTGAAATTCAGCTTGCTGAACTTGTTTATCCGTTAAATGACCGCCTGCCAAGGCTTTATCAAAAGCGCATTTTACATCACCCAGCATTTCCCACCCACGATTTTTGTCCGGCGACCCTATCCAGGTTGAAAAGGTTCCATAGACCCAACTACCTGCAACGAGTGACGATAACGATTTAATGACGGTTTTATTTTTTAAACACTCCGAGAAAGTGGTTAATTCAATAGCCGGATGACTAGCCAATTGCCTGTATAAAGCACTCAGGAAGTGATAGCCATTATCCGGAAAATATTCCCAGGCATTCTCGCCATCCATGATAATTGAAACCACTTTATCTCCGGGTTCGTGGGCTGCAATATTTTCCAAGTGTTGAATAAAATCGCCAACAGCATCATCCGCATGCCATTTTGAATATTCAAAACCAATAAGATCAGATAATCCATCATCTCTAAAAAAACAGGCTATTTTGGTTTTTTTTAATTTAAACGGATGATGTATGCCTGTTAATTCATTATCTTCAGACAAGTGTAAACTATTATGCAGAACAGTGCCGCCACTTGCCGTCCAATTAAAACCAAAATCACTCAGTATTTTCAGGGTCTCTTGACTGATACTGCCTTCTGATGGCCAACAGCCTTTAGGTTTAGCGCCAAAAAACCGCTTAAAGGTCTGCGTACCTTTTTCAAGATGCCATCGCACCCGCTCTTCTCCGCCCGAATAAGGCGCCATCTCCGGCAAAGGCGCATCAGGCATTGCTTCAAGTGTTGTATTCAAGTCCAGCAACAGTGGCATAATGGGATGCGCATAAGGGGTTACCGAAAGCTCAATTTGGCCTTTTCTGGCTAAAACCTTATAGCGACGGAGTACATTTGACAGCAACTCGCCTATAATCTGCACGATTTCAACCCGATCACGCAGACTATAGCCTGAACCTTTTTCTATTAAATATTTTACCCGGCTATCGGTTAGCTTTACCGTTTCCCCCATCCATGCCAGATGATACCAGACCAGTAAATCATTAATAAACTGCGCATTGACATAACACAAGGAATCGTAATGCTGCTCGAGCCACTCGGTCATTTCAACCAATTTTTTAAAGGCCGGATAGCGGTTGATTTGCCTCTCCCTATTCGCCCGTAAACAGTCTTTAACCAACTGCCATCTATCTTCTGTATCTTCCGGAACCGTTGAGGCAACCAAAGCCGCCAACAAAGAATCCCTGATGGCACACCCATTATTTAAATAACTATTGACCTGGTTGGCATATTCTTCAATTTGTTCAAGTAAAATAGGCGCAAAATTAATGACAGCCTTAGCCTCCGGCACGGCTTCAAGATGAGCAACCATATCGACATAGTCTTTAATGACATGAAGATAGGTCCAAGGCAACTTAAATTCTCCAGTGTGTAAATCCCTATACTCCGGCTGATGCATGTGCCAGCACAAGACTACTTTCAACTTTTTTTTGTCGGACATAGTTTTCTATTCTCGCCAATTGGAGTTATGCAGGGAAGGGATTTTTTTTAAACGTACTGTTAGGCGACATCCCGACATTGACAGGATGCAACGAAACCAATCGCAACCGACTGAAAACCTGGACGGGTTTCGCATGGCGCTCCACCCATCCGGTCATTGCTGCTTATCGGACGTAATGCAATTTTTGTCCCAGCATATCGGGTGTCACTAAAACAACGCCGCCGGGGCTGACAAAAAATCGTCTTTCGTCGTCTGCCCTGTTCTCGCCAATAATAGTGCCTTCCGGAACTTCACAGCCTTTTTCTATAATCGCTTTGGTAATTCGGCAATGACGCGCAATATTAACTTGAGGCAACACGATAGAGTCTTGCACTGTAGTAAACGAGTTAACACGGACATTTGAGAACAACAAGGAATGCCTGACTTTTGCTCCAGAAATAACGCAGCCACCTGAAACCATGGAGTCAACAGCCTGTCCACGTCGCTCATCATCATCAAATACAAATTTGGCAGGCGGGGTTTGTTCTTGGTTAGTCCATATTGGCCAGGTATTATCATATAGATTTAACCCCGGATTTACACCGATTAACTCCATATTAGCCGACCAGTAAGCGTCAATGGTACCTACGTCACGCCAGTAACTTTGGTCGCCGGTTTGCAAGTCTAAAAACGGATAGGCATTAACGATGTATTTATCAATAACAGCCGGAATAATATCTTTGCCAAAATCATTGGTAGAACCTTTAGTGTCGGCATCTTTAAGCAATTGTTCAAAAAGAAAGCCGGCATTAAAAATATAAATACCCATGGATGCCAAAGCGGTATCGGTTCTACCCGGCATGACCGGCGGGTGCTCAGGTTTTTCTACAAACGCTTTAACGCGACGATTTTCATCAACATCCATCACCCCAAAGGCGGATGCTTCTTCCAGTGATACTTCCAAACAACCAATGGTTAGATCCGCATTTTTTTCAACATGATCAGCCAACATTGCGCCATAATCCATTTTGTAAATGTGATCACCGGCCAACACCAAAATGTGTTCGGGATTGCGACTGCGGAGAATATCTATGTTTTGAAAAATAGCGTCAGCGGTGCCTTTATACCAGGAATCTTCATCGTGTCGTTGTTGTGCAGGCATTAAATCTACATACTCACCAAACTCGCCGCGTAAAAACCCCCAGCCCTGCTGAATATGGCGAATAAGAGAATCCGACTTATATTGCGTCAAAATGCCAATTTTACGAATACCGGAATTTACACAATTCGATAACGGAAAATCAATAATGCGAAACTTGCCACCGAAGGGAACAGCGGGCTTGGCTCGCCAATCTGTCATGTTCATCAACCGCGAGCCTCGGCCACCAGCTAATATTAATGCGATTGTATTACGGGTTAAATGACCGACATTATGATCATGCTTTTGATTGCTTGACACTGACATATTTCATCTCCATGTTGATTAGATATTACAATTGTTTGTTATTTTGGTAAGATTCAACTAACTTTTATTCTACTACTACACCGAGGCCATTAAAAGTGATAAAGCGTTCTGATAACACAATTGACTCTGATCCAAAAAAAACGACTCCGGTAAAACCGGAAATAAATACAACTGACTCTGATGCCACAAAAAATATTGATAAAAAATCGACATCAAGCACGCCTGTATCTACTCCCAAGAAAATTGTAAAGACAAAGGTAAAAGAAAAAGAAAAAGTAAAAATTACTGCTCCAGTTTCCAATCCTATAAAAACCATAGCAGTAAAAATGGAAGAGGACAAGCTGGACTCCGACGCACAAAAAATTAGCGAAGCGAAACACCATGATCCTTTTTCAGTTTTGGGTCGACATATCAAAAATAACCAAGTCCAGATTAAAGTTTATTTACCTTATGCAGAAACGGTAAGCTTCAGTGATAAAGGGCCTGCCTTAAATCGAATACCCGGCTCTGATTTTTTCGAATATTTCGCCAAAGAAAGCGAACTACCGCAACACTATAAATTAACGTGGGTAGATAAAAACGGTTACACCCACGAAGGCTATGATCCTTATGACTTTGGCACCCAATTTCCTGAATTTGACCAACATTTGTTCGGGGAAGGTAAACACTGGCATATTTACCAGAAAATGGGTGGACACCTGCATAGCGTAGATGGCATTGATGGCGTTTTATTTACCTTATGGGCTCCCAATGCAGGCAGAGTGAGTGTGGTGGGTGACTTTAATCGCTGGGATGGTCGTTGCAACCCCATGCGTAGCTTGGGTGGTAGCGGTATTTGGGAAATATTTGTCCCCGGCTTAAAGACCGGTTGCTTATACAAATTTGAAATATTAAATCGCAATACCAACGAGGTTCTATTAAAAACAGATCCTTACGGGCAGCAATTTGAATTTCGCCCCAACACCTCGTCCATTGTGGTCAAGCAAAAAAGTTATACCTGGAAGGACAATCAATGGATGACTCAACGCGTCAAACACGATTGGTTGCACGAACCCATGTCTATCTACGAAGTCCATTTGGGCTCATGGCGACGTGATAACCAAGGCAATTTTCTGTCCTACCGAACACTCGCAATCGAACTGGTTAACTATGTTAAACAGTTGGGCTTTACCCATATTGAATTATTGCCGATTACAGAACATCCGTTCGATGGCTCATGGGGTTATCAAACCACCGGCTACTTTGCACCAACCAGCCGTCACGGTTCACCTGATGATTTTCGCTATTTTGTTGATATTTGTCACCAAAACGGCATCGGTATTATTCTGGATTGGGTACCCGCCCATTTCCCTAAAGATGCGTTTGCCCTGGCCCGTTTTGATGGCAGCGCACTGTATGAACATGAAGATCCACGTAAAGGCGAACACCGTGACTGGGGCACGCTGATCTATAACTATGGCCGCAATGAAGTTAAAAACTTTTTATTGGCCAGCGCGAACTTCTGGTTGGAAGAATTTCACCTTGATGGCTTGCGGGTAGATGCGGTAGCTTCCATGCTTTATCTGGATTATTCCCGCGAAGATAATGACTGGATTCCCAACATGTATGGCGGCAACGAGAATCTGGAAGCCATCGATTTCTTTAGAGAACTGAACACCGTCACCCACGATCTGCATCCGGGTACCGTGATGATGGCTGAAGAATCGACTTCGTGGCCTCAAGTGACCCGTCCGACCTGGACCGGTGGTTTGGGCTTTTCAATGAAATGGAATATGGGCTGGATGCATGACGTACTGTCGTACATGAGCGAGGAACCCATCCATCGTAAGTACCACCATGATCAACTGACTTTCGGTATGCTCTATGCTTTTACGGAAAACTTCGCCCTGCCTTTTTCACATGATGAAGTAGTGCATGGGAAAGGTTCATTACTAAGTAAAATGCCGGGCGATGAATGGCAGCGCTTTGCTAATTTACGACTGTTATACACCTTTATGTTTACCTATCCGGGTAAAAAACTGTTGTTTATGGGCTGTGAGTTTGGACAAGGTACTGAATGGAACGCCAATAAAGATTTAGATTGGTATGTGCTGGATTACCCTCATCACAAAGGCGTTCAAACCTTGGTTAAAGATCTTAATCACTTGTATAAAACCCATCCGGCTTTATTTAGTCATGATTTTGATCATCATGGTTTTGAATGGATTGATTGTCATGACGTTGAGCAGTCCATTATCAGTTACCGTCGTAAAAATACACTGGAAGAGTTAATTATCGTGCTTAATTTCACTCCCGTTCCAAGGGAAAATTATCGACTCGGTGTACCTGAAGCGGGTACTTATAGTGAAATTTTTAATTCAGATTCCACTTATTACGATGGCAGCAACATGGGTAATGGTGCCGTGGTATCAGAACCTGTGCCGTGGATGAATCAACCTCATTCAATTAACCTTAACTTGCCACCTTTGGGCGCATTGATTCTAAAGTTATAAGTTAGGTTAAAGGTTAAAGGTTAAAGGTTAAAGGTTATAGGTTATAAGGTGCAAGGCTAAAGGCTAAGAGTGATTACCTTGCACCTTGCGCCTTGCGCCTTGCACCTTGCACCTGCTCTTAAATCATATATGAAAAAAATTCTTTTTGTTACCAGCGAAGCGCACCCTCTGATTAAAACCGGAGGTCTTGCTGATGTTTGTGGCAGTTTGCCTAAGGCATTGGCTGAATTGTCTAATGACATAAAACTGATTATCCCTAATTATCAAGCCTTAAAAACCACTGAAAACGTCCGTTTTCTTTGCTCTTTACGGGTTGATAACCGGAACATTAATATCCTGGAAACCCGTATGCCGGATAGTAATGTCATTGTTTGGCTGGTTGATTATCCGGCGTATTACAATTATCCGGGCAACCCTTATGTCGATGAAAAAGGCGAGCCGTGGCCTAATAATGCAGAACGCTTTGGCTTATTTTGTCGTATTGCCGTTGAAGCGGCTATGGATAGAATTAATCAGGACTGGAAACCGGACATCGTTCACTGTAACGATTGGCAAAGCGGTTTGGTTCCCGCATTTTTATCACTTGAAAACGACCGGCCATCAAGCGTATTCACCATACATAACATGGCCTATCAAGGTTTATTCCCTGCCAGTACTGCGGCCCTATTAAACCTGCCAGGCAAATTATGGCATCCCGCCGGCTTGGAATTTCATGAAATGCTGTCTTTTATTAAAGGCGGACTGGTTTATGCCGATCACATTACCACCGTAAGTCCGACTTATGCCCTGGAAATTCAAACACCAGAATTTGGTTATGGTCTTGAAGGACTGCTGGATCATCGCAAAGAATATTTAGGCGGCATCATTAACGGCATTGATCTCGATCAATGGAATCCTGGAACAGACCCCTTGATTGCTCAGCCTTATACCACCACAACACTCTATAAAAAGCACTTCAACAAGTCTGCACTACAGGCTCGATTTGCACTTCCGGTTAATGATCGCATCCCCCTCTTTGGGCTAATCGGACGACTGGTAGAGCAAAAAGGTATCGATCTGATTTTGGAATGTCTTCCCGAAATGGTTAACCTGAATATGCAATTTGTATTGCTGGGCAGTGGCGATAAAGACTTTGAAAAACAGCTAAAAAAGCTTGCTCTTGAACACCCTGATAAAATAGCGATATCGATTGATTATGATGAAGCGTTGGCTCATCTTATCGAAGCGGGTGCGGATATTTTTTTAATGCCATCACGATTTGAACCCTGCGGTTTAAATCAAATGTACAGCCAACGTTACGGCACTATTCCTATCGTCAGAAAAACAGGCGGCTTGGCAGATACAGTGACGGATACCTTGCCGGAAACATTGGCCAACCACACAGCAAGCGGCATTGTATTTAACGAAGCCGGTTCAGGCGCTTTACTGGAAGCGATTAAGCGCTCCCTGATTTTATACAGCATTCCTGAAACCTGGAAGAAAATGCAACTTAATGCCATGAAAAAAGATTTTTCCTGGAAGCAAAGTGCCGAGCAATATCTGGCGTTATACGAAAGCCTTTAATTAAAAACGCGCGCATTTTATAACACCTCGGTAGAGGTTGGTTTCGATCATAGAACACGGATGACACGGATTATACGGATTTCAACGGATTTTATTTTTGGTTGAAAATACCTTAACTGTTTATAGGTGAAATTTT
>CAIUYS010000268.1 GCA_903903365.1 uncultured Methylococcaceae bacterium | reverse complement strand
GAACGATGACTGGGTATCGCGCCGTCAGATTACAGTGGATGCAACGGCTACCGGTGCGGATATTCAGGAAACGCTCACTGATGTGCCGTTGCTGGTCAGGTTGCACGCGGGTAATTTTGGTTATTTTGCCGAGCTGGCCGAAAATGGCCGTGACCTGCGTTTTTTGAAAGATGACAAAACGCCGTTGCACTATCAGGTTGAAAGTGTCGACACGCTCAGTGAAATAGGTCTGGTCTGGGTGCGTCTGCCGGAAGTTCGCGGTGGTGTTGCCAGTGATGATTTCTGGATGTATTACGGCAATGGCAATGCGCCGGACGGTTCGGACAGCAAAAGCTTTTACGACACTGCCCAAAGTCTTGTTTATCACTTCAAAGACGGCGAAGTCTTGCCTCAAGATGCGACCGCCTACGCGACCCATGCCGCCGATTCCAAAGCCCAAATTGAAGTCGCCGGTTGGATTGGCGCCGCCGCAAAATTTACCGGTGCCGGCCCGATTACCATCAAGCCGGTTCCGCAACTCGCCATTGCCGCCGATAAGGGCTGGACTTTTTCAACCTGGATCAAATTCGATCAGCCGCAAGACGCAGCCAAGTTACTGGACGCGCAGGAAGGTGGTCAGGGCATAAACCTTGACGTACAAGGTACGGCATTAATCGCGCGTTGGACAGGTGCCGGTGGTTCTGCAGATATTACCCCGGTCACGCTGGTGCCTGGCAAGTGGCAGCAACTGGTGTTGGTTGCCAAATCCGATAAGTTGGAGCTGTATGTGGACGGCGTGGCAGTCGGCAATACGCCCCTGAATCTTGCTGCGCTTAATCCCGCTATTGCTATCGGGGCCAATTTTAACGGCTTGCTGGACGAAGTTCAAATTGCCGCGACCGCCCGCAGTGCGGACTGGATAAAACTCAGTTTTCGCAGCCAAAGTCCAGATTTTTCGGTGCTCGGTTTTGGTGAAGACGAATCCAATAGTAGCGGTGATGCCGGCCACTTTATGGTGATTGTCCAAAACGTCACGATTGACGGCTGGGTGGTAATTGGTATTACCTTGATTATGCTGGTGGTGGCCATCATAGTGATGGTGACCAAAACCCTGGTAATCAACCGCGTCACCAAAGACAATCGAAGTTTTTTGGAAAAATACCGGAAGCTTGACCTCAAAAAGCTGGGCGCTCTTGACCAGGATGAAAGCGCAGAAGACCATGAGTTGGCCGAATCGGATTTGTTGACCGCGCTGGTGGGCAAGCACGATCATTTTCAGAGTTCGACACTCTATCACTTGTATCACCTCGCCATCCACGAGCTCAAACAGTTGCAGGGCGATATTGACCAGTCGGTTACCCCGGAAGCCTGGAATTATCTGCACGTCAAACTGGATGCGCAGATCGTCACCGAAAGCCAGCGCCTCAACAAAAACATGGTATTGCTCACCATCGCCATTGCTGGCGGACCTTTTTTAGGGCTGCTGGGCACGGTGGTCGGGGTTATGATTACCTTTGCCGCCATTGCCGCCTCCGGTGATGTCAACATCAATGCCATTGCGCCCGGTATCGCCGCAGCGCTGCTGGCAACAGTGGCGGGTCTGGCTGTGGCCATTCCGGCACTGTTTGCCTATAACTACCTGTTAACCCAGATTAAGGACATCACGGCCAGCATGCAGATTTTCTCCGATGAATTGCTGGCGGTCTTGTCAATGCGGGCTGCACAGCAGCAGCGAGGCGATTAAGCCATGAAAGTTGAAGAGGAAGAAAAGCTCTATGACGACATCAACATCACGCCGATGTTGGATGTGGCCTATGTCTTGTTGTTGATTTTTATCATCATGACCACCGCCACCGTGCAGGGTATTACCGTCAACCTGCCCAAGGCCAGCAGCACGCCCTCGCTGTCCAAACCCAAAACCAAGGCGGTATCCATTACCCCGGACGGCACCATTTACCTCGACACCTTTCCGGTTTCCCTTCAGGAACTGGAAACGCGCCTGGCACAATTTAAAGCCGCTGTGCCTGATTTGCCGGTAGTCGTCAAGGCCGATGCCAGTGTCCAGTACCAGAAAGTCATTGAGGTGCTGGATGTCGTGACCCGACTGGAAATTACCCAGCTCGGTCTTGTGACTCAAAAGCTGGTTAAGTAACGGTCAAGAGACGCAATGAAAAAAAATTACGCCTGGTTACGTCGCCTGCCGGTAGTGCTGGGAATAGCGTTTAGCCTGTTGATTCTGGTGGCAGTGGTGTTATTGAAAGACAAATTTCAAAAACCGCCGCATGCCAAAAAGGTGATTCAGCAGATTACCATGATTCAGCCGCCACCTCCACCGCCACCGCCTGAAGTAAAACCGCCGGAACCGGAAATTGAGGAAACCAAAATAGAAGAGCCGGAGCCGGAACAAGAACCGGAACCTGCACCGGAAGAAGCCAACGAACCGGCCGCCGAAGAACTGGGCTTGGATGCCGAGGGTGCCGCCGGTTCGGACGGTTTTGGCTTGGCCGCCCGGAAGGGTGGCCGGTCACTACTGGGGGGTAGCGGCGGCAGTTCCATTCTTTGGTATGGCGGCCAAATCAAACAGTTGTTTGAAGACGAATTACAGAATTTGCTGGCCGATACCGATGCCATGAAAACCAGCTATGCCGTGGTAGTGAGTGTGTGGGTGGGACAGGACGGCCGTATTGCCCGCAGTGAATTGGCAACCGGAAGCGGCAAGCCTGACGTGGATCAGGCAATACGTAATGCTTTGCCAAAGTTGCGCTTGGGGCTGGGCAAGACACCGCCGGAAAATATGCCGCAGCCGATCAAAATACGCCTGACCTCTCGGGTTTAGCCGCTATGAACAGCTTGCAGGGATTGATGTGGAAGCCCCCTGCACATGACTTGCCACACATTTATAACGACCACTTTTGAAATTAAAGATAACCATGAATACTGCAACAAAAACCCTGCTGGCTCTGCTGGCCAGTTCGCTGGTGTCTACCGCGTTCGCCGAAAAGCCCGAGGAAATTCTCAAGGTCAAGAAATCCACCTTTGTCAATCTGGTTGATCTGCTGGTGCAGCGTGGTGTCATCAATAAACAAGAGGGCAGCGGTTTGGTAACAGCGGCCGAACAGGAAGCCGCAGATGAAGAGCAGCGGGTTGCCGTTCAGGCACCGTCTGGTATTGCTGCAAACACGGAATTTCAAACAACCGGTACGGCTGCTGCGGAAACCCCGGCAGGTAAAACCGGCAGCAAATCCAAGCATGTGAGCTATGTGCCCGAGTTTGTAAAAAAAGAACTTCGTGATGAGGTGCGGGCGGAGTTAAAGGCCGAAGTGGTTAACGATGTCAAACAGGATGCCAAAAAAGAAGGCTGGGGCATTCCGGCTGCTTTGCCGGAATGGGTGGCTAATATAACCCCCACTTTTGATATGCGCCTTCGTTTTGCGGATGAATTGTATGGCAATAATAATCAGCAGATTTTCGGGCTTGGTCCAAATTCAGGCCCTTATGACTGGTTGGCAATTAATAACGCAGGTGGTATGCAAAATGCGCAAAATAAAAACCAATTATTTCTTAATAATCAGCAAGATCGGTTACGCATACGTGAGCGTTTTCGGTTTGGTTTTGATGCCAAAATTGCTGATGGCTTGAAGGCGGGTGTCCGTCTTGCAACCAGTAATATGTATAACCCGGTATCTAATGATCAAACATTGGGCAACACAGGTCAGTCTTGGCAGGTTGCAATAGATCGGGCTTATCTGCAATATGATTTTGTCGACAGCAAAGGGACGGATTGGTTTACTTTATTGGGTGGTCGTACCATAAATCCATTTGTGTCTACGGATATAGTCTTTGATCCCGATCTTAGTTTTGAAGGGGTAACCGGAAGTTTCAGGTACCATTTTAATCAGGATGATCCCAATGTGAAAAATTATATTACACCTCGTTCAACGGGGCGTAATGGTATCAATCAGGGTCTGCAAACACCGGATAGCGTATTTTTAACAATGGGTGTCTATCCGATTCAAAGCGTTAATTTTTCTGCCGTTAACAAATGGTTGTATGCCGGTCAGTTCGGGGCGGATTGGTTGGTGTTTGATAAATCGCGATTTAATATCGCAACTTCTTATTACGAATATCAAAATATTAGTGCTCGTTACAATACGGTAAATGGGAATGGTTCTTCCAATGATTGGACGGCACCGCAGTTTGTTCAGAAAGGTAATTCCATGGTAGCCATTACTGATCAAAATTCCGGGCAGGGTACAGTTTGTACAGATGCAAATGGCTGTTTGTTTGGCCTGGCTTCAGGCTTTAAGATCTTCAATGCTACAGCCATGTTTGATTATGCGGGCTTTGATTTTGCTCATGTCCTGTTTACAGCTGATTATGCGAAAAACCTTGGATTTAATCAGCAACATATATTGAGTGAGTTCGGTCAAAACATTACGCCACGCACTAATGCTTACCAGACCCGCGTTGATGTCGGTCATCCCGAAATCAGGCGTTTTGGTGATTGGAATGTCAATCTGGCATATCGTTACGTACAGCGTGACGCCGTGCTGGATGCTTTTACCGACTCCATTTTCCACCAGGGCGGTACCAATGCCAAAGGCTGGGTGCTTGGCACGCAGTATGGTTTGGCTAAAAATACCTGGTTGAACCTGCGCTGGCTCAGCACCGATGCTATCGACGGGCCGATCTACAGAGTCGACACCATTAATGCCGATCTGAATGCACGTTTCTGATGAGGTCGTTTATGCATAAGGCTAACCGCCCCTATCGACACGACTTGATGGCATTATTGCTGCTGCCGGGCCTGCTCGGTGGTTTTGGAACCGTGTTGGCAGAACCCAAAAGCAACGACGGCTCGGCCGCCATAAAAAAAGCGCAAGGCATTATCAGGCAATTAACGCAGGAGAAAGCCGCGTTAACGGAGGAAAAGGCGACCTTGCTCACTGAGAAAACCGCTCAGGATGCAAAACTGGTCAGCCTTGAAGCGGCCGTTAAAAAGTTACAACCGTTGGAGACGGAAGTCGAACGCTACAAGTCCGGTCTGGAAACGGTCAAGAACGATCTGGAAGCGCAACTAAGCCAGGAACGGCAGCGCCAACAGGCCTTGCTGCAAAAGCACAACGACGTGGTGATCAAGGCCAAGTCGATTGTTGCCGACAACCAGTTGCTGGTGCAGGCCGTACAGGAGCGTGAACAATGGATAACACAATGCAGCGACCGCAACAAAAAGTTGCACACCGTGTATCTCGATCTTTTGGGCAAGTACAAGGACAAGAGCGTATGGCAACAACTGGCTGAGCTGGATCCGTTGACAGGGATCGGCAAAGTGGCCACGGAAACCGTGCTGGAGGATTACAAGTACAAGTTGCAGCAACTCAAAATAACCGATTTTCAAGCCCAAACCACGGATCAGGCAGAGCTCGCCGAGAGCTCACCGAAGCCGGCGGCAGCCGGGAGTGGGGAGGCTGTTCAATGAAGCGTAACTATTGGCTTGCCGCCGGTTTGTTATGGTTAAGCGGAACGGCGATAGCCGATGAAGCCGCCACGCCACAAACACCCCCTGCCAAGGACGCTGAAGTGACGGAAAAAAAACCGCTCTTCAATATTTTTGATTTTCAGATAGACGGCAATACGATATTGGATGATGAATCATTGGAGCGAGCTGTTTATCCGTATTTGGGACCGGATAAAACCGTTGAGGATGTGGAAAAAGCCCGCGCTTCACTGGAAGAGGCGTATCGCAAAAAAGGTTATCCAACGGTAGTGGTATCCATACCCGAGCAAAATGTCGATGCTGAACAGGTGCATCTGGCCGTTCTTGAGGGCTCTATTGAATCTGTGCGGGTAACAGGCTCTCAATATCATGCATTAGACACCATTAGAGACGGCGTGCCTGCATTGGCAGAAGGTAAGGTGCCTGACATGCCTAAAGTACAGGAGCAACTTAACACTTTGTCGAAACAATCTCCTGATCGTAATGTTACCCCGATTTTCAGGGCTGGATCTACCCCGGGAAAAATGGAAGTCGAGCTGAGAGTGAAGGATGAGTTGCCTTTACATGGCAGTGTTGAAATGAACAGCCGTCAATCTCAACATACCACCTATTCCCGCTTAATTGGCTCTATACACTATGATAATTTATGGCAAAAATTTCATAGTGCTTCTTTTCAGTATCAAGTATCACCTCAAAATAGTGATGAAGTTCAGGTGTGGTCAGGAACATATGTCATGCCTACCGGCTGGGCGGATACCCGATTGGCCATGTATGGGATAGGTGTTAGTTCTAACACCCAGAACCCCTTGGGGGGGGCGGTTAATGTGGGCGGTCTGTCAGTAGTTGGCACCGGAAATATTTTTGGTGGTCGTTTGGTTAAGCCGTTACCGGGTTCCGATACATTTTTACAAAGCGTGACCGGTGGGGTTGATTATAAAACTTTTGCTCAAGGTCAAAACCTGGCTAATCAAAGTTTGCTTCCGCAGTCATCGATCAGTTATTTGTCGTTTATGACGGGTTATGATGGTAGCTGGCATAGGGAATCTTCGACAACTACTTTAAATCTGGCGACCCATTTTGCATTCCGTGGTTTGGTTAATAATGCACAGGAGTTTTCCGCTAAAGGAGGTGCCAGTCCGGATTTTTTGTATTTGACAACCGATATTAAACATCAACATATTTTGCCTAAAGATTTTCGTATTCAAGCGAAAGCTAATGGACAAATCAGCTCGGCAACACAGGTGCCTAACGAACAGTTTTCTGCAGGTGGTCCTCTTAGTGTTCGTGGATATTATCAAACTCAATTATTGGGAGATAACGGTATTAATTTATCTATGGAATTGTATACGCCAAGGTTGGTGCCTCTTGAATGGGCAGAAATTCAAAACCTAAGGTTATTTACTTTTTTTGATTGGGCCAATGTATGGACATATCAAGCAATTGCTCCAACTCCAGCTTTAGCCAAATTAGCATCAACCGGAATGGGTATGAGGCTGTTAACATTTAAACATGTTATAGGTGAGGTTGATTGGTCCTATCCACTAAATAAGGAAGGTACTGTTAATGTCGGTTCACAGCGTGTCGATTTCAGGGCGGTGTATGAATTTTGAAAACTCATGCTTTCTGCTTCAGCATGATTTATAACCCTCCTGCTTTAAGGTAACTTGCAATAAATAACAGACGTTACTTAAGAAATGTTTGTCACGAGGAATAAACTGTTGATTGATACTACGGGCATCGGGACGATTTTACAGTTAACATCCCTTCAAAGAATGTTACCTGTTTTCGCTTAAGTCGATAGCCTTAACATCTTATGTCTTTGGCGGCCAACAGCAATTCAGCAATAAAATGCTGACTGTATAATGGTAAATAGTTATGTTTTAAATAGGCTATTTTAGTTTTTGAACTGGGAATTAAATGGGATAAGTCCCGTGCTACCAAATCCCAATCTGCCCTGGGGTCGTAGGCCATTGCGGTGATAAGGCCAACCCCCATGCCTAAGCGGACATACGTTTTTATCACATCGGTATCAGAGGCTGCCAATGTAATGTCCAGCTCCAATCCTTTGGCTTTAAAGGCACTTTCAATATTCGACCGCCCGGTAAAACCAAAGCTGTAGGTAAGGATAGGAAACGAGGCTAAGCGCTCAAGCGTAATTTCGCCTTCACTGAGTGGATGTTGCTGGGGTACTACCAGCGCATGATGCCATTCATAACAATGTTCAATAACCAGATCGCCCTCTTCATCGACTTTTTCTGTGCAGATGGCAATGTCGGCTTTACGCGTATGCAATTGGGCAATCAGTTGTTCTGGCGATGATTGCGCCATATAAATTTTTACACCCGGATATTTTTCCCTAAATCGTTGAATGGGTACGGGTAAAAAATACTTGGCCTGGGTGTGGGTGGTCGCAATGTGTAGAATGCCTTGGTTGCTGTCAAGATAATCCGCCGCTATGTTTTGAATATTATTCTTGGACTGGGTAATAATTGCCACTTCGTCCATGATGCGAAAGCCCAGCGTCGTCATGCCGATCAGTTTTTTACCCTGTCTTTCAAATAAAGGCGAACCTAATTCCGCCTCAAAAAGTTGTAATTGCCGACTGACTGCCGATTGCACAATGTGCATTTTTTCGGCGGCTTTTGAAAGATTTAAATTTGTTTCTTGAAGTACACGAAGTAATTCAATTTGACTCAAATTCATAATATAGTGATTCCTTATCGACTATGACTGATTATTGCACGCGGATGACGCTGATTATACGGGTTTTAACGGATTTTGTTTTAGGTGTAGGATCAAATAAGACCACTCAAGCATAGCACACGTCGTTATACACAAGTATGTGAGGACACTGGAGGTCAGGCTTTGCCTGACAGTCAGGCAGAGCCTGACCTCCATGAGTTTCGCCGGCTCCCGAACCCGGTTCATGTCGTTATTCATAAAGCGTAGACAGCTAAGACTTTATGAGCGCAAGCGGGAATAGGCGTTTC
>CAIUYS010000267.1 GCA_903903365.1 uncultured Methylococcaceae bacterium | reverse complement strand
GCAACGTAATCATAATGGGCTAAAAAGGATTGATAGGATTGTGCGTACCATTCTTCGCTGTAGGGCTTTAACAAAGGCAGTGCATAAAAATTACGCGAGGTCTTTATGTCCGGTCGATAAATACGCACCCGATCGGCTAATTCATCAGTAAACTGGTTGATCAAATCGGTTTTATGTTGCGCCCACGCCATGCGCATGGCGGAGGTTGCATGCAGTTGTTCGAATTGATCAGGCAAGCCCCAGACTTCTTTGGCATAGCTTAGGGCCAGCGTGGATACATCTTCATAATCGGATAAAATGCCGTCATCATGAAACAAGAGGCCGTCAAAATTACAGTGTTTGGCCAAATCTTCGTAAATTTCAGCGACATATTGACGCGCTTCGGGGTTAAACGGTGATAGTCGGGTGTAAATATGACTGGATAATTGTGCCTTGCCATCCCGCCATTCCTGAACATACCAGGATTCCGGTACTTTGCCCTGATAAGCCAAAATCGGCATCCAGGCATAAACTTTGACTCTGGCGACTATTTTTAACTGCCAAGCCACCCGATTAAACAAGTCCTGTATAACCGGCAAATGCCGATTGGGAAAATATAAGGCATCGGCATTGCCATCCCCATCAGGATCGGCATAAGCCTGCAAAAAAACCGTGTTAATGTGCAAATCTTTAATGCGCTGTATCGCCGCATCCAAATTACGTTCCAGCTGCTTTGGGTCTTTATCGTAAAGATAATCCATATCCAGATGCGCTACCCGCAACGGCCGGTCAGCTCGTAGTTTGGTAACAATTTCTGCAAATTGCTTAACATCGGGATTATCGACCATAATCAAACGCCGCAAGGTACTGATATCTGCCAGCGTATTAAAGCCGTCCATCAGTCGCATGGTGATTGGCATTCCTGCTTCACGCGCGGCTTGAACGGCCATTTGATTGTATTCACCATACGGCCAAACCATCACTCGGGGTCTTACACCGGCATGTTGAAAGATAAACTCGGCACTTTTCAACAAGGCGGCATTAATGCGTAAACGATAATCTTCATCCGTTTCGTAAACCAGCATGGGGTCGTCATAAATACGCGTAACCGCCGCTGCCTGGGTATTGCCTTGCGGATTACCCAGTACGCCTTTATGTAAATCGTAACTGTGAGAAGCGATTTCTACCAAGCCGGACTGCACCAATTCTCTTACCTGCTCCCAAGTAAGCAAGGGCTTGCCCGGATCGTTAGCGGTAACATTACCGTCCATCCAGGTTCCCACCAAGGCAACCGTTGCTGAATAATGATATTTTTTTAATAGCGGAAAAATATGGGTATAAAAACTCTGATAGCCGTCATCAAAGGTCAATAACGCGCCCTTAACAGGCAGTTCAACCTTACCTGCTGCCGCATCAAGAATAGTTTGTACGCTGATAATCTGGTAGCCGTTTTTTTTGAGCCATGCCAGATGCTCTTCAAAATGATCAATACTGACATCCATCGAATTAAAAGGCGGTTTAGCGCCTTCTGCACCAACAATGTCGTGATAATTAAGAACCAAAAAATGATGTTCTGTGGCTGATGCGGTACTGAAGAAACCTATCAGAAAAATCAACAAACTTAGCTTTTTAAAAAAATTAACGGCGGTAAAAGGGGTAAAAAGAGTCATGTCTTCCAAATTGTAAAACTCACCTACGATGGCGCACATAGTAACCGAAAAACGTGCAAAGCCGTTTGAATAATGGCTGATAAGTAAAAAAATTGTATTTTTTACCAGAGAGGCCGAAGATCAGTCCGCCAATAACAGCCCAATTCTACGAAAAACGTCCGCAAACATGTCTTTGGTCAGGCGGTTGGTTTGGACGTTATAGCGACTGGTATGATAAGAATCTACCAGTGTGCGTCCATCCGGCAAGTTGTGTTGGGTATTATGGGCAAAGGGGGCGCTACTCAACTTTAATTTGCAGGCTTTTAAAACGGCCTGATGCGCAACGGTGCCCAAGGCTAATATCACGGCCTGTTTCGGCAGGGTTTTTAACTCGGCGGCCAAAAATTGATTGCACTGATTAATTTCAGTTCCGGTTGGTTTATTTTGCGGAGGCAG
>CAIUYS010000266.1 GCA_903903365.1 uncultured Methylococcaceae bacterium | reverse complement strand
TAGGTTTGGCGATTACCTTTGGCGTTATGGGCGTTATCAATATGGCGCATGGCGAACTGATGATGCTGGGTGCTTATACCACTTATGTCATGCAGCAGTTGATGCCCAATCATTTGGGAATATCGGTGCTGCTATCAATTCCGGCTGCATTTATGATTTCCGCACTGGTTGGCATCGCGATTGAGCGGGGCATTATTCGTTTTCTTTACGGCAGGCCGTTGGAAACCTTGCTGGCAACTTTTGGTGTCAGTCTGATACTTCAGCAAAGTGTACGCTCTATTTTTTCCCCGTTAAACCGAAGTGTTGCCACGCCTGAGTGGATGAGCGGTTCATGGCAGATTAACGACTTTTTATCGTTGACCTGGAATCGATTTTATATTTTAGTGTTCTGCCTGATGGTGTTTGTGTTGTTGCTGCAAATCCTCAAACGCACCCGTTTGGGATTGGAAGTGCGGGCGGTTGCGCAAAACCGCAATATGGCCAGAGCCATGGGCATTCCCACGGCCAAAGTCGATGCGCTGACCTTTGGGTTAGGCTCGGGCATTGCCGGAGTGGCCGGCGTTGCGCTAAGTCAAATTACTAATGTCGGGCCTAATTTGGGTCAAGCTTATATTGTCGATTCATTTATGGTAGTCGTATTCGGCGGCGTGGGTAATTTGTGGGGTACGCTGGTGGCCGGTTTCGTGTTGGGTATTGCCAACAAGTTTTTGGAGCCGTTTGCTGGCGCAGTGCTGGCGAAAATTTTAGTGTTGGTTTTTATCATTTTATTTATCCAGAAGCGTCCTCGCGGCTTATTTCCGCAAAAGGGCAGGGCAGCGGATTCGTAGATGGATTTAGAAATTTTATAACTTTAAAGTGGATTTGATATGAAATTAACAGGATTAGGCCATGATAAAACCGCTACGATGGTGTTGGTTGCACTGGCAGCGGTGACATTCATTATTCCGTTTTGCAATCTGGCGTTACCGGCGGATTCGCCCATGCACTTTTCAGCCTATACCGTCTCGTTGCTGGGCAAGTATCTGACGTTTGCCTTGTTGGGTTTGTCGCTGGATTTGGTGTGGGGTTATTGCGGTATTCTGGCGCTGGGGCATGGGGCTTTTTTTGCGCTGGGCGGTTATGCCATGGGCATGTATTTGATGCGCCAAATTGGTACACGCGGTGTTTATGGTGATCCCTTGTTGCCGGATTTTATGGTGTTTTTAAACTGGAAAGAACTGCCGTGGTATTGGCTGGGCTTTGATCACTTCTGGTTTGCCCTATTGATGGTGGTTTTGGTTCCCGGTGCCTTGGCTTTTGTCTTTGGCTGGCTGGCGTTTCGCTCAAGAGTGACGGGCGTATATTTATCAATCATCACCCAGGCTTTGACTTATGCGCTGTTACTGGCTTTTTTTCGCAATGAAATGGGCTTTGGCGGCAATAACGGCTTAACCGATTTTAAAGAGCTGCTGGGTTTTAATATTCAGTCCGAAGCCTTGCGGGCCGTGTTGTTGATGATGTCCGGCATTACCTTGATGACTGCCTTTCTGGTGTGTCGCTGGTTGGTAAATACCAAACTGGGACGAGTCGTGACGGCCATTCGTGATCAGGAATCGCGGGTGCGTTTTCTGGGTTACCGGGTTGAAATGTTTAAACTGTGGATATTTGTGTTTGCCGCGATGCTGGCCGGTGTGGCCGGTGCCTTGTATGTGCCGCAGGTTGGCATTATTAATCCCAGTGAGTTTTCTCCCCTCAATTCACTTGAAATTGTTATCTGGGTTGCCATGGGCGGACGCGGTACTTTGTATGGTGCGATTATTGGTGCGGTGCTGGTCAATTACAGCAAAACGGTATTGACCGGATTAATGCCGGAAATTTGGCTGTTTTCGCTGGGAGCGGTGTTTGTCATTGTCACGGTGCTATTGCCGGATGGCATCGTGGGCTTGTTGAAGCGTCGTTTACAGGAGCAACACTCATGACTTTGTTTGCTGAAAACAGCTTGGGTGAAGATGAAAAAAGCGGCTCGGGAATCCTGCTTGCAGAAGGTCAGCTCGACACGCGGCACGGGCCGATATTATATCTTGAAGATGTTAGCGTCAGTTTTGACGGCTTTAAGGCACTCAACAATCTCTCGCTTTATATTGATGCCGGTGAGTTGCGTTGTTTGATTGGCCCCAACGGTGCCGGAAAAACCACGCTGATGGATGTGATAACCGGCAAAACACGCCCCGATACCGGCTCGGTTTTTTTTGGTCAAACCATTGATTTATTGAAAATGGATGAACCGGCCATTGCCCAAGCGGGTATTTGCCGTAAATTTCAAAAACCCAGCGTGTTCGATGCCTTAACGGTTTTTGAAAATCTGGAGCTGGCCTTAAAAGCCGATAAACGTACCTGGCCTACGTTGTTTAACCGTTTAAACGGGGAACAACGTGATCGAATCAACCAGATTATCGAAACGATAGGTTTGGGAACCCATCATCAATTACGCGCCGGTATTTTGTCGCATGGTCAAAAACAATGGCTGGAAATTGGTATGTTGTTGATGCAAGAGCCTAAAGTCATGCTGGTTGATGAGCCGATAGCGGGCATGACCCATCAGGAAATTGAACGGACGGCAGAGTTGCTGTTGTCGTTGCAAGGTCAGCGTTCGATCGTGGTGGTTGAGCATGACATGGAATTTGTGCGCTCCATTGCCAGCAAGGTTACCGTGCTGCATGAAGGTTCGGTGCTTACCGAAGGCACGATGGATGAGGTACAAAACGACCCACGGGTTATTCAAGTTTATTTGGGGGGATGATGCTTAAAATTAACGGATTACAGCAATATTATGGAGAAAGCCATACCTTATGGGATTTACAGCTGGATGTTCCGAAAGGCGCTTGCGTCTGTCTAATGGGACGTAACGGTGTTGGTAAAACTACCCTGTTAAAAGCCATTATGGGACTGGTTCCGGTTAGAGGCGGCACACTGGAGATGGACGGTAAGTCGCTGGTCAATGCAAAAGCTGAAAATCGTGCTGAACTGGGTATAGGTTATGTGCCGCAGGGGCGGGAAATTTTTCCGTTGCTGACGGTGGAAGAAAATCTTAAAACCGGATTACGGGCGGCGCGGAAACATGGCATCAAAAAGATACCCGATCAAATATTTGACATCTTTCCGGTATTAAAGCAAATGCTTAACCGGCGGGGTGGCGATTTATCAGGCGGTCAGCAACAGCAATTGGCTATTGGTCGGGCGTTGGTGTTAAATCCGCGCTTATTGATTTTGGACGAACCGACTGAAGGTATTCAGCCTAATATCGTCAGCGAAATCGGTGACGTAATTATTCGTCTCAATCGTTCACGCGGTACACCCATAACCCTCCCAAAAATCAATCCTCATGATTTGGGCGAGGTACATGAAGCGATTAACAAAATCCATCAGCAGCTAGGTGTAACCGTGTTATTGGTAGAACAAAAACTGCCCTTTGCCCGCAAGGTCGCCGATCGATTTTGTATCATGGATCGGGGGCGCAATGTCGCCGTTGGGGATATGGATCAATTAGCCGAGGACATGGTTAAGCGGTATTTGACTGTTTGATGGTAAAGTACAAGAACTGAGACTCAATAAGCATGACGGGGTTTGTAACCCCGTTATTCACGTTTTGAAAGTTATTGAAAACTTCAAACGTTTCGGTCGGGTTGCAAACCCCGATCGGCATCAGTAGGTAATAGTTTTTAAAAGAGTCTAAGGAATACGCATGAAATAACTTGGACATCTCGCTCCCTCTCCCTCCGGGAGAGGGTTGGGGTGAGGGAATATAAATGGTCAAATTATTTCATATACGTTCCTAAGTGCCTACTCCGTCGTTTTTGTGGTAAATTTTACAGTCCCGCCAAGTTTTGACTTGGAATTGTCTAAAAATAATGAGGAATTGTTATGAAAATAAAATTACTAATTGCAGTTACCGGTTTATTGTCACTGGCATCGCTGCCCGTGCATGCTCATACCGGCTTGGGTACCGTTCATGGTTTAGTCGATGGGTTGTTGCATCCTTTACTGGGCATTGATCATTTGTTGGTGATGCTGGCAATCGGGCTGTGGGCTGCAAAGCTTGGCGGGCGGGCGTTGTGGATGGTGCCTGGCAGTTTTTTGCTGGCGATGGCCGCTGGCGCGGGCTTGCATTATACGGGCTTCACAATAAGCGCGGCAGAAACGTGGGTGGCTTTTTCGGTGCTGGCGTCAGGCTGGCTGGTATTGAAAAACCAGCACATCTCATCTGGTTTTGCGGTTGCCATTGCCGCCGGATTTGCACTCAGTCATGGTTATGTTCATGCGGCAGAATTGCAAGCCAGCAATGATGCCGTTGGGTACGTATCGGGATTTCTGTTAACGACGGCAGTGCTGCATGGTTTGGGTGTTGCGGTGGGTTTATCGGGAGCAGTCAGGCTAAAAATTATCAATAGCGCATTGGGACTGCTTTGCGCAGTAGTAGGTACAACCTTGTTGGCTGGCATCTGAGCGGATGTTTGCCGATAGCAAGGAGGCTGGATTCGCCAACGCAGAGAGCGTGCCGGTACAAGGCTGGGAAGCCACCCTGGAACTGGGTTTTGAACGCAGTAATGATAAAACGGTGCTGGCGCATCGCCGTCATCAGGGGCCGTTAACCGTACAACGGCCTTTTTATCCTGAGGGCGGCGTTTGTCATCTGTATTTGTTGCATCCACCCGGTGGCGTAGTGGCCGGTGACAGTTTGACGATAGCGATAAAAGCCGCCGCCAATAGCGCCGCTTTGGTAACAACACCAGCTGCCGGCAAATTTTATCGTAGCGCCGGAGAACTCGCCAGGCAATCGGTTACCTTGACCGTAGCGGCAGGTGCGGTTCTGGAATGGCTGCCACAGGAAACCATTATTTATGAAGGGGCGCGGGTGGTCTCTAAACTACGCGTTGATTTGGAGACAGGCGCCCGTTTTATTGGCTGGGAAGTGCTTGCCTTGGGTCGGCCCGCCGCTAATGAAGGTTTTACGGCGGGTGAAGTGAACATGAGTTGGCAACTTTTTCGTGCCGGCGAGCTTTTTTATCGGGAACATTTAAAGCTGGATGCCCACGCTTTTGCGGCACGTTGGGGACTGAGCGGACATTCCGCTTGCGGAACGATGTTTGTTTGTCCCGCGTCATCCGCTCATTTGGAGGCCGTACAACAACTGATAGGTGATACCGCAGGGCGCGGTGTTACGTTAATAGACGATCTGTTGATTTTTCGGGCTCTTGATGACCGGGCGGATCGGTTACGCGGATTTTTTCAACAGGTTTGGGCCTTGCTAAGACCTGACATTTTGCAACGTAACGCCTGCGAGCCGCGTATCTGGGCAACCTGATTAACCAAAAAAGGATAACACATGCATTTAACGCCACGCGAAAAAGACAAGCTACTGATTTTTACTGCCGGATTATTGGCAGAACGCCGAAAAGCGAGAGGTTTAAAACTTAACTACCCGGAAGCCATCGCTTATATTACCGCCGCCATCATGGAGGGTGCCAGGGATGGACGCACGGTCGCTGAATTAATGGAATTTGGCCGCACTTTGCTAAACCGTGAGGATGTCATGGACGGTATTGCCGACATGTTGCCTGATGTGCAGGTAGAAGCAACGTTTCCCGATGGTACGAAGCTGGTCACCGTACATAATCCCATTGAATAGCAAAACAGGGCGTGCCAAGCACGCCAACGATGATGACCATGAAAGAGTAGGAGCAGAGCCATGATACCTGGAGAAATTATCCCGGCCGAGGGTGACATCGAGCTGAATGCCGGTTGCGCAGTTATTTCGCTGGTTGTCGCCAACAGCGGTGACCGACCCATCCAAGTCGGTTCGCATTATCATTTTTTTGAAACCAATCCGGCTTTGCATTTTGACAGGGACAAAACGCTGGGCTTCAGATTGGATATTCCTGCGGGAACCGCTGTCCGCTTTGAACCAGGGCAGTTTAGGGAAATACATCTGGTGCCTTTTTCAGGGTTACGCCGTGTTTACGGTTTTCGTCAGGCAGTCATGGGCGAACTAAAGGAGTCGGTATGAGCAGAATTAGCAGGCAGGCCTA
>CAIUYS010000265.1 GCA_903903365.1 uncultured Methylococcaceae bacterium | reverse complement strand
TTTTACCAAGTGTATATTTTATCATTTTAGACAGGTGAATTTTCTTTTTTTCACCTTCAGGCTATTAATTCCATTCGCTTTAATGGGTTTTGCAAGTGCCTCTATTTATTATTTATTATCCGTAAATATTTAGCTTCCCCCCCTTTTGTAAAATGGTGGTTCGTTGGCTACGCAGGAATGCAGTGTTATTATTAGTTTAACTGAATTGTTATCAAAGGTAAGTTACCTGATGAAACACCTTATTCGTTTTGGGCTGTTAGCCTGTTTAATTGTCACACGTCATGGTATGGCAACCGATTATTATGTCAACCCCATAGGCAATGATGAATGGTCTGGCACAACAAAGGCTGCCAATTCAGAGCAAACCAATGGGCCGTTTAAAACCCTGGAACGAGCCAAACAAGCCATTCGGGGATTAAAAAAAGCCGGTAATTTTACTGATAAAGTGACCGTTAACATAGCTAGCGGCGTGTACATTTTAAAACAGCCGTTGCACTTTAGCTTAATGGATACCGGGTTGCCGGGCAGAGAAATACTCTGGCAAGGTGAGCCGGGAGCGCAAGTGACCATCAGTGCCGGGTTGCCCATTACCTGTAAAAAACGCAACACCACATTTTGGGATTGCCCGGTTACACAATTGCCGGCCAGTACCGCCTATTTTGATGTCGGACGCATAAAGGGTAGCGGCCCAAAATTTGAATTATTTGTTAATGATCAAAAGCTGGAGTTGGCGCGTTGGCCGGACAAAGACTGGGCACATATTAATTTGCCGCTAGATACCAATAGCCAATTTTCAGTGATGGAGGCAATGCCACCCTTAGCCGGCGATAACAGTAACGCACAAGTGCATATCTTTGCCGGCAATGACTGGTATGACCAATACCTTGGCATCAGCTTAATTGACGGGTTAAATAATGCCATTAAGCTCTCGGCAGCAACAGGCTATCCCTTGGACAGTGGGAGACGCTTTTATATACAAAATTTGCCTTCGTTATTAAATGCGCCCGGTGAGTGGTTTTATGATGCGACCACTCAAATAATAAGTTTTATTGCGCCCATCGGAAGCACACCCAAAGAGGTTATGTTGTCATCGCTGCCTAATATTATGCTTGCCGATAACATCAGTAACATTACTTTTAAAAATATCAGCTTTCAGCACAGCACCGGTACGGCAATAACGATAAAAAACTCAAACAATATTGTTATGGATAACCTGGATGTTAACAGCATTGGTGGTAAAGGCGTAGAAGTTTACAATAGCCAAAATGTGCAATTAAGCAACAGTAATATTCATCATACGGGTGGGCACGGTGTTGTCGTTGCGGGTGGTAACAGCACTTCTCTGCAAGGCTCTGGTCATGTTGTTTATAATAACCATATTCATCACATGGGTACGACAATACTGACCTATTCCTCAGGCATTGAAGCTAATGGTGTCGGTGTTGCGATAACCCATAATTTATTGGAGCAGGGCGCAGGAACAGCGATTTTACTTACCGGTAATGATCATGTGATTGAAAAAAACGAAATTCATCATTTTTGTCTGCAAGCCGCAGATTGCGGAGCCATCTATTCCGGGCGTAATTGGTCCTGGCGAGGTAATGTTATTCGTAATAATTACCTTCATGACATTATCGGCTACGGCATGACAGGTCTGGATTTGGCAAAAAACCAGGTAGTCTATGCAGATGGTGGTGCTGTTGGTGTTTATCTGGATGATGGCATGAGCGGTTTTGAGATCAGTGGTAATATGTTTGAAAATGCCGGATCGTTTGCTCTGCAAATTGGTGGTGGTCGGGACAATACGATTACCAACAATGTCTTTATCACAAAAGAATATGCGATTTTACTTGATAATCGTTGGCCTACTTATAATTGGGATAACATGCAAAGCACGTTGGATGCTTCGCCCTATAAAACGGCCATCTGGCAGCAGAAATACCCGGCACTGAGTACCCCAATGCTTAATAGGTCGTGGCCCGAAAGCAATAAAATAGAACGTAATATTATTGTTACCGCCAAGTCAAATGGTAATTCGTTGTATTATTCTGTACCAAAGGCTTCTACGGTTATTAACGATAATTTAGTCTGGTCAACCGCAGGTAATCCTACGGTTAGTTATAATGTATTGGAATCAAATAATAAGCTAGCCACGGCTATTTGGGCGCAATGGATAGCAGAAGGTATTGAGAAAAACAGCCTTGTGGCTGACCCTTGCGTGACAATAGCCAACAAACAAATGACGGCCTGCTCAGGATCCCCCGTTAATAAGATTGGCTTTACACCGCTAGCAACGGATATAGGTATGCTACCGTAACCAACCTTTTTCTGGCTCTCAAGTTCCGGCTTGGGAGTCCGTCATCAAGCCATTGCATCCTCGTAAATCGCCATCAGCTCCACATAATTTTGTTCGGCGGTGTATTTTTCAAGAAAAGATCGGCGTGCCTTATCGCCTAACGCTTTTGCTTTTAATGGATTTTCTAATAGCCATTTTGCCTTGCTGGCCAAATCATCAGCATCGCCAGGTGTAAATAGCAAACCGTTTTCGCCATCCTTGATAATGTCTGCCATGCTGCCCAAATTAGAGGCCAGTACCGGCAAGCCATGTGCAAAAGCCTCAACCAACACCAACGGAAAGCCCTCGTACCATTCTGAAGGCAATACCAAAAAAGCTGCTTGTTGCATTAACGCACTAATCTGCTTTGCATTTTGAAAGCCTAAGGTTTCGATATTGTTTTTACCGGGTAATAAATTAGCCAGCGGTCCGGCACCGGCGACCATTAACACGGTTTTATCAGTCATTGTTGACCAGGCCTTTAACAAGGTTTTAAGGCCTTTTTCTTCACTCAATCGGCCAACAAACAAGCAAAAAGCCGGTAGGGTGCGATCAACATCAGGTGATTCCGGTAAAGGATCATGAACAAAATTGGCTTTAACCCTTATTTTATCGGCCGGAAATCCAGCTTCAACAAATTTGCTCTTGGCAAAATTGGTTAAGGCAATAAAGCGGTTGACCTTATGTTGCCAAGTGCCTTGCTGGCGATGTTGTGCCACCATATGCGCCACCACTAAACTGCCCAGTTTTGAGCCCCGATAACAACCATGCAAGACTGCCTGATAAGGCGAACCGGTGATGCATTGCTCGCAAATTTTACCATCCCGCATCAGCATGGCACCCGGACAAATCAACCGGTAATTGTGCAGCGTTTGCACTACCGGCACACCTGCCTCCAGGCAGGCATCATAAATGGAGGGACTGATTTGCGGGAAAAAATTATGTACATGCACCACAGCGGGTTTAAAGCTTTGCAGTTTGTCACTGGCAATTGCCTTGCTGGCTGCCGAGTAACTGGTGGTCATAGCGGTTTTTATCTTGCCGGTTAAACCGGCAGGCAAGTCTTTGTTGTCAACACTCCATAATTCAACCTCATGGCCATGATCGGCCAGTAGCTTGGCTTCGGCGGTAACTACATTATCTTCGCCACCCGCTTGTTGATAACGGTTATGGACAAACAAAATTTTCATAAGGTAGCTTTTTAAAAATAGGTAATTATTCAGTCCCGCTCTTTGAAAAAAGAGAGGGTGGGGGACAATGCCGTTTAGTAATCGCAAGTTGTTTAAAAAACTGGAGTGCAATCGCTTCAGCTATTGCCTGTAAAAACAGTTAAAGCTGTTTTACTCCAGTTGTATGCTTAACTTAACTGCATTGGGTAGCCGGGGATTGAGTGGCCAAAGCCGCAGTCATCGCATCAATTACGCCTTGCGCGGCTGCATCATAAGTAAAGTTTTGGACTTTTATTAAACTGTTCTTGGAGAATTGTTCAAGCAACGCGTCGTTACTTAATAAATCAACGGCGTGTTTAACCCATAATGCCAGATCAAGCGGTAACACATAACCGTTTTCACCCGCACAGATCAAGTCGTTGGCAACACCGGGATGTGGGCTGACGATAACTGCCTGACCCGCAGCACACGCTTCATTAGCCACTACGCCCCAAGGATCCCAAGATGACGGAAACAAAAACAGCTTTGCTGAGCGGTACAAGTCGGGTAACTCCGCTTGCTGCATAAACCCTGGAAAAGTCGCTTCTATATTAGCACCCAATGTAGCCGCATACGCTTTGGCTTGTTCCAGTAAAGACCCGGAACCCAACATTAAAATAGATATTTTTCGGTTTAGCGTTTTTGCAACCCCTGCAGCGACATCCAACGCAAATAAAGGATTTTTCTCAAGCTCAAAGCGACCGGAAAATAGAAAATCAAAGGGTCTTGCGGCACCAGGCAAAGGCACGAAAGCCGTGTTATTGGCACACAAATGTGATTGGAAAAACCGCTCACGACTAATGCCATAGCTTTCATACAGTCGCATAGCGCCCATACTTGCGCCCAGAAATGTTTTTGAATAACGATAGATAATACGACGAATGATGCGATGTAAAACGGTAAGTTTTTGCTCAGATTCAAAAGTGCCATCTGTTTTGGGAATATGCACTTTTTTATAAAAGAGGGTATAGGCAAAAGCCAATAAATGGGTGGGATTAAACCCGGTAGTAATTACCACATCAGAATCAAGCTGCCGCAGTACTTTTAAAGCATCAGGATTGTAATGAATATATCGGCCTTGCCAACGTATATAACTTGTCTTAAGAAAGGTATGCGCAAAATTATTAGTCTCTATTATCCACTCACGGTTATCTTCTTTTTGAGAACAGAAAACGACATGAAAATTATCGTAACCCAATTGATCTGCTAGTTTTTGATAAATTGGCATTCGATAAGGGGCTGGTATATTGGTAACAATGGTAAGGCTGGGCATCTTGAGTATCTTAATTTGATTGGCAAACACGGATTTAGTTAAGCAAAAGTCATGCCGATTTCTGTTACGTCCCAGTACAGTGAGTATTTAATTAATAGTAGCTAAATAATTGCGCTATTGTAAGGGGGGGAGTCGTAATAAAAGGGCTATATAAACCTAATCATAAGGTTGATATAAACCCTTTCGTAAAAATTCAGTTGTTCGCTAAACATTGCCGTATACCGGTTGCAAAATTATTGACCATATTTTCCAGCGTGTATTTTTCTGCACTGACAGCACAACCTTCCTGCAAATGGTGTAAATAAATATCATCAGTTAAGCCCTTAACGACCGCATTGACATAATCATCCAGGGTATCGGCAGCCATAACACCATTAACACCATTCTCAAGATAGGCAATCTCCGGGCTGTGGATATTATTATCAGTAGTAAACAGCGGCAATTGAGTAACAAAACTATCGACAATCACCAAGCCAACCAAACCGGGCATTAACATTACCTTGGACAATAAAAAATAAGGTATCCGTTTGGTGTCAAATAATGGCCCTATATAATGTAACCAATCCCTAGTGGCGCAAGCAGTAAGGACTGTTTTACTGTCCTGGCCGTCACCGATAATAAGGCACTCAAAATCAGGTACTTTGGACTTTATGTTATCGCAAGCAGCCAATAAAAAATCAATACGCTTATCCGAATATAACCCGCCACAATAAAGCCCGATATGCTGAGAGGTTAAGCCATGTTTTTGCCGTAAAGCGGTTAAATCCTCAGGCGATACCTTTTGTACGGCCGTGTTAAGGTCGTTAGTGTCTATGCAGTTTTGGACCACAGACACTTTGTTACCAGGAAACTTGGGCTGGTTCAACTGAGCAACAGTCAAATCCGTATAAGCAAACCACCAATCAACTTTTTTAGCTAAATAGCGTTTAAATTTATTATTAAGACATTCCTTATGTCTTGATTGAAAGTTTGTACCATGCCCCCAAAAAGCAAGCTTGTGCGTAGGGTTGCGCCATAAAAATTGTAAGAAATAATGGATTATAAAACGATTGGCTTGTTCAATAATCACTAAGTCAGCATCCTGAATAAGATGCCCGCAGGGCTGCCAAATCAGCTCGCCAAAAGGCAACATAAAATAGCGGTTCGTTATGCGTATTGCCCACGGTTGGTCAATATCCACAGTACGAGGAATCGTACCGGGTTGTTCTTGACCATAAATCAAAAATAGATCAATATTTTCATTTTTTAGCAACTGCTGAAGCTTGATAAAAAAGGGAATACGATAATGCGGTATTATTCGTTGGATAATAACTACTTTCATGAATAAATAAATAGCTCCATAAAAAATGCCGAGGGTGGTAAACAATAATTTCCCATAAAGACAATAAAAATTG
>CAIUYS010000264.1 GCA_903903365.1 uncultured Methylococcaceae bacterium | reverse complement strand
GGTAATACGGGCGCTGCCTTTAATCTGGGCATCATCCAGGGTTATTGCCAGATTTTGCAAATCAAGCGAATTTTCTGTTGCCAGCAGGGTAAAAGTTGCCGCCGCTTTACTCAGGGCATTGGTATCCTGCATAACCGGAACAGCGATATCCAGTTGCGTTAAGATTTTGACCGGACTGAAGGGAGCAAGAGTAACCGGGCCCTGAAAAGAGAGAGTGTTGTTAATTCGATTACCGGTAAATTCGGCAGAAAGCACTACCTCTTGTGACTTAAGCTGTAATCCGGACACTTTAAGCGTTTGTTGGGCTCTATCCAGCGTAACATCGGTAACCGTAAGCGCAGCCGTTAGCGGTTTGCCAAGACTTTTTTCTCCTTCCGTGGTAGTTTGCAAATCTGTATGGCTTAATACAAAGGTATCCAATTTCTCATTAACCGTGAGTCCGGTAGTTAGTTTGATAGCGGCTGTAAATTTTGTTTCGGGGTTTAAAACAACCAAAGAAACGTCAACGGCAACAGACTGATCATAACTAAATTTATCAGCATTAAGGTTAACGTCTTTTATAAGCAGGTGTTTTCCTGATCGCTGATCATCCCAGTTGATCGTGGCAGTTTCTATAGCAATACCACCGATAGCTGAAACCGTCAGTATATTGCTTTCGTCCTGCTTGTCGTTATTGTTTGCAGTCACCGATGGAGTGGCTTTTGTCGTATCCGATGTGGTTAAATCAGCCCAATTACTGATGCCTTGCGGGTTTTTTTCAAGATTTAAAACCAAGCCTTTGACGACAATACGGCTAATTTCAATTTTTTTGGCCAATAACGGCAGTAATTTAACCTTAATATCGCTTTCTTCCAAGCTTGCAAAAGGATGTTCCTGAAAGCCTGAAGCATTACCCAAAACCATTGGGCCACTAGTAATGCCTAGCCAAGGGAAGATTGATAGCTTTAATTCACCTGTTACTGTCAGATCCCTGCCTGTTTTGTCTTTAACAGCAGCGGCAATCTCAGGTTTAAAGCTATTCGGATCAACGAAAAAGGGTAAGGTAAATATTGTGATAACTAGCAGAAAGGCTATGACCGCAATAACGGATAGTATAATTTTAACTGGCTTTACCACAATGCTTTCCTGGTTTTAAAAAAGTGTAATGATTGGCTATTTTGGAATATGATGCGACACTGTTGCTAGTTAAATTCTAGCCGAAATCAATGAACATAATAATTAAAAAGGGGTGGAAAGATGTCGTTTTTAGCTATATTTGCCGGAATTGCTGTACTGGTGTGGTTTTATTTAACTGCAAAAGAAAAGGGTGAGCATCGTTTTAATTGGGCTATCGTAGGGTTAATCGGTTATTGGCTTGCCTGGGGAGGCGTCAAGCTTATGCTGGTTTTTTCAGGACTGGTTGCTAAAGGCAGTCTAATTGCTGCTCTGATTAATCAAATCCCCGTTCTTTGTGCCATTGCCGTCGCTTTTTTTGTCAGAAAGAAATTACTGGCTGATGTCGCTGAAAAAAATAATCAGGGCTAATTCAAAAGGCTCAAGGCTCAAGTGTTAAATTATTAACATTGAACCTTGAGCCCTAAAGCTTAATTACAGTTTATCTGCATTTTTATCCAGGTATTCAGCAACGCCCGCAGGGCTTGCATTCATGCCTTTATCGCCTTTATTCCAACCGGCTG
>CAIUYS010000263.1 GCA_903903365.1 uncultured Methylococcaceae bacterium | reverse complement strand
TACATCACACCCGAACTGTGCTTTCAGTTTCATTATTTCGCGATTCGTAAAATGCACTTTTTAATGCGGGCCGCCGCACTGGTCGCGTTTCCGGGCGGCTTTGGAACCATGGATGAGCTTTTTGAAGCGCTTACCCTGATTCAAACCAAAAAAGTCAGACGCATTCCCGTCATCCTGTTTGGAAAGGATTACTGGAACAAGCTCATTAACTTTGAAATGCTGGTTGAAGAAGGCGTTATCACGAAAAGTGACCGCAACCTTATTCAATACGCTGAAACGGCTGAACAGGCTTGGCATCTTATCCTGGAAAGCTACACTATAAACGGTGACAACCACTCGACTAAATAGGCGAGTCAATTTGGTTATCACGTTAACACAGGACAGATCAGGCAGGCTTTATAAATCTGATTGGTCTAAATAACGCCGGTCGGGGTTTGCAACCCCTACCGAACCATTTGAAGAGCTCTTACTTTTCATGAAAACTCTATAGCCTATGCTTTTAAGCAAGTTATCTTAACAAATACGCGGCAAAGGATCCTCTTCCAGCTCTTGTAAAATACGCTCGCCACCCAGCACCGTTTCAATCAGGGCGTGTGGATAACCAGCTTCTATCTTGCCTATTATAGCCGCGTCCAAATAACCTGCGTTATGCAGATTCTGTATCGCCGTTTCAGCATAAGCCGTATCGATAACGGCCAGCACACGTCCTTCGCAAGCCATATATAAAGGGTCATAACCCAGCATTTCGGCAACCGCTCTAACCTGTTCATTGACAGGAATTTTGTTCTCATAAAAACGCACGGCATTATCGGTTGCCTGCGCAATTTCATGAGCGATTGTAGCAATACCGCCCCGGGTTGGATCACGCATAAATCGCAAACCGGGCGTTTCAATTAAAAGCCGGGTAATGGGATAAACAGCCGCTGCATCTGATTGTAAACTGCCACTTAATCCAAATTGTTCGCGTGCCAACATCACCGCCGTACCATGATCACCCGCCGTACCACTCAGTAAAATAGCATCCCCCGGCTTTATCCGGTCGATGCCCAAGTGCAAATCGCGGTCACGCATTCCGATGCCGGTTGTCGCAAAATAGATACCGCCGCCCTGCCCTCGTCGCAGCACTTTAGTATCACCGGCCACTATCTTTACCCCGCATTCCTGACAGGTTTTTGCCATGCTTTGAACAATCCGGTCAAGCAAGGCAATTTCCAGACCTTCTTCAATAAAGGCATTCAGTGTCAAATAAAGTGGTTTTGCGCCAGAAACCGCCAAATCATTGACCGTTCCATGCACTGCCAGACTGCCAATATTGCCACCGGGAAATTCAAGCGGTTCAACGGTAAAGCCATCCGTAGTAATAACCACATCTCCCGCCTTAAGATCCAGCGGAATAAACGAAGCATCGGTGCGCGTATCCAGCAGATCATTTTTTAGGTGACGGGCAAAAAGCTGATCAATCAACTCCCGCATCAATCGCCCGCCGTTGCCATGAGCGAGACTGATATGAGTGTCCGACAAGATATTTTCTGGTTTCATTACACAGCCTATTAAATAATTTTTATTGGGCAATTCTAACAGTGCCAAGAAACACCCGCTATTTTTCTTGTTTAAATTAATATTTCCATATTGGAATTGCTTGGGTAGAAAGCGAATAACCTTAAGAGGTTATGTATAAGATAGTCGATGATGTCATCACCGACACCATCGATAATAAGATACGGGGAACGCCGTTAAAACGGTGCAATCAGCCTTTAGGTAACGACCTGTAATTGGACTATGCTTTGAATGTTGTCGTTTTTTCGTGGACTAACCGGTCTTTTAAGATTCAACATAATTATAGACCGTTTAGTGTTGTTCATCCTGTTTGGAGGGGGTTGTCGCCGCATTAAGCACATGGGTATTCAATAAATTCGACTCACTGCTTAGCTCTCGCTTGATGTCGAGCGCTTGCCAATCGGGATGCAGTTGCAGCAGCAATGCGGCCATGCCAGCGACATGGGGCGTGGCAAATGAACTACCGGTCATAAAGTCATAAGCTTGGTGCGGAACTGTCGTCAGAATATCCCGTCCCGGCGCAATGATTTCGGGGTTACTGCTTTCACCCCCCTGTCCCACTGCTATTACCCCTGAAATATTGGCTGGAAATCCGCCGATTTGATCGTTCCCCGGAACTGCGGCAATTACGATGATACCTTTCGCCAGCGCTATCTCAATCAACTGTCGCAACAAAGGATCTTCGGATCCGCTAAGACTCAGATTGACGATCTGGCTATCCAGAGTAATGGCTTTATTTAGCGCCAATGCCAAAGTAAAGCTATTGCAGTGCGCTGCCAGCGAGTCAGGCTTATTGGGCCAGCAAGCACGCAAGGCAAAAATTTCTGCATCGGGTGCAATGCCGGCAATACCGATACCGTTGTCAGGACGTGCAGACAAAACACCCGCTACTGCGGTGCCATGAACCTCAGCCATATTGTGATCTGTTGGCTCCGGCGCCATATTTTCCGAATATTTTATTTGGCCCTTAAGATCGGGATGATCAACATCAACCCCCGTATCAATCAGGGCAATGCGAACCCCTCGACCGGTTGTCTTATGGTGCAGATCATTTATCCCCAATGACTGGAAGCCGGATTGCAAGTGCAGATAAGGATCGCTGTAGGAACTCGAAGTGGATGGTTGGCTAGCCAATACCTGAAAACGCTGCATCTTTTGAACCAATGAAACCTGTTGGTCTTTTTGCAAATCCGCCATCACCTGCGTCAATCGGACTTGCTTGGGCACCTCATAAACCACACAACTCACGCCCAGCGCGGTAACAGGCCATTGGGTAATGACCTGTAAATGATAGCGTTCAGCCAACTCACCTGCAATGCGTTCACTCCAGCCGGAATTATTGTATTGCCCTCTAATCCGGTAGCCATTCAACGCATTACCCGACGATTCCCGGTTGATGGTTCGGTCGGCAATAGTGACCAGCAGACGGCGATCATCGACTGTTGCGCTATCGCCAAGATACGGATAATCGGTATTATTGGCACAGGCGGTTAGCAGTGCCAACAGACAAGCAAACAAACTTAATTGAAATAATTTCATGAAGGCATTAGGGTTCAATCACAGGCTCGACCAACAGCACATTTTGTTGATTTCGCAAAAAGGCGGTAACCTCGGTTATATCAAGGCTGTCTTTACCATCAGCCAACCTTACCGTATAGGCTCCCACACTATTAGGACCCTCTACAAACCGTCCATGGATTTTTTCAAGCAGCGAATTGATGCCCGATTCCGGCAAAGATTTGGAAAAAACAACACGCAACTTGACTCCTTCAGGGGCTTTCGTCTTGGCAGCGGATAGTGTGTAGTAATCGGCTGTAACGGGGGATCGTTCGTAGTTCATGGTTAGCGTAACCATCACCAGCAGCATTGATGCGGCAATGGCAAAACGTTTTCCCGTACTGCCATTTAATCTTGATAACCACCCGTGCCGATTTGCAGTATTACCGGCACAACCTGAAGCAACGCTTACACGGTTTCCAATCCAGGCAAGCGTTGGCTTTTTTATAGCTGATTCTGGAGGTTGTCGAACGGGTTCAGCAGCTTGCAATTTTGCGCGCAAGCCGGCAAAAGACGCTTCAGCCGCTACCTCCAAGTCAGAAGGTTGATTTACCGCTGCAACCAGTTTTCGTAAGGCAACCAATTCCCGATTGCACCGGAGACAGCTTCGAAGATGGCGTTGCACTTGTAGCCTCTCATTCTGTTCCAGACTTTGATTCAGATACCAAGGTAACAATAACTGTATTTGTTGGTGTTGAGTAATTAATAGCGAAGTGTGTCGACTCATAATATTAACTCTCCAATGTTTCAGCAAAAATCTGAAGCTTCTTACGGGCATGAAACAACCGCTTCTTTACGGTATTTTCAGGACAATTAAGTATTCTTGCGATATCCTGATAAGGCATGCCATAGCAAAAAGTCAGCTCGATGACCGCTCGCTGTTCTGGCTGAAGCATGGCGAACGCACAACTTAACCAGCCTTCACTTTCGAAACTTTGAGTCGGCTTGGTGGCACCAAAAATCCAGAGAGATAATTTACTGGGGTAGTTTAACAGCTCGGGTTTTTTCCCCGCCACCAACAAGCCACCACACAGAATACAACTGCGAAGATGGGTTTCTACTTGTTGCCGCTCATTATGTTCCAGGCTTTCGTTCAGATACCAAGGTAACAATAGTTGTATCTGTTGATGCTGATCATGTAATTGTGCAGTATCATTTAATAGCGAAGTATATCGGTTCATGATCTTAGTTCTCTTGAGTTTCTGCAAAAACCTGAAGCTTTTTTCGAGCGTGAAACATGCGTGTTTTTACCGTGTTTTCAGGACAGTTAAGTATTTTGGCGATATCCTGATAAGGCAAGCCGTGGTAGAAAGTCAGCTCAATGACTGCTCGCTGATCCGGCTGAAGCAGGGCAAGCGAACACTTTAACCAGTCTTCATTTTCCAGATTTTTAGCCGGATTGGATGCCTGATCACCCATGGTCTCAAGCAGATCATCGACATTGACATCGTTGCTGCGGCGAGCATTCTTGGACATCGACTTGAGTGCTTTGTTATAAGC
>CAIUYS010000262.1 GCA_903903365.1 uncultured Methylococcaceae bacterium | reverse complement strand
CGAATCCGCGTGCAAAAGTGATATGATCGTAATTATTCACCTCCCCCTTTGAAAAAGGGGGATTGAGGGGGATTTATCTAATAAAATCTCCCCTAACCCCTCTTTTTCAAAGAGGGGGACTGAATACTTACGATTTTATGACAAAGACAACTCCACACGCTGGCTTATTACGGTATATGTTACCGGAACTTGTTTTAACAGTGAATGTTAATATTACCCATAGCGACAATACCCTTCGATTATGAACTCAACATTGATTCAAATGACCTTGCTAATGGCTTGCGGTGTTGGCTGGAGAATCCTTAAACCAGCCGGTCTAACCGCAACACATGTCCGGCATGTGTTAACGACTTTTGTCTATTATTTGCTCTTGCCAGCCATGGTCTTGGAGGTATTATGGACAGCCGATATCGGCGTGCAATCTTTTCACTATGCGCTTTTGGGCATGAGCAGCATTATCTTTGCCATGCTGTGTAGCTGGATGGTCGGGACACTTTTTAAATTTGAACATAAACGTCTGGGTGCCTTGATACTGGCCGCTGCCTTCCCTAATGTGACGTATCTGGGCTTACCCGTTTTAGAACAAACTTTTGGGAGTTGGTCACGCTCGGTGGTTATCCAAATGGATCTGTTTGCAACCGCCCCCATCCTGTTTACCATAGGTATTATAGTCTCCCGCTATTACGGTGAAGATAGCGCAGAAAATCCAAAGTCAGCGCTCTCTTTTCTTAATGCACCGCCCTTTTGGGCGGCAGCCATTGCCGTCATTTTAAATCTTAACGGACTGATTGCCCCAGCCTGGTTACTCGGCGTATTGCAAAAATTATCGGCGGCTGTCGTGCCCTTAATGCTGTTTTCCTTGGGACTGGCGTTAAACTGGAAAGCCATCGTTGCCCGAAACTTGCCTTATGTCATGCCGGTTATTGTAATAAAAATGTTGTTAATGCCGGTCTTCGCCATTGCTCTGGCGAGTTATTTACCCCTCGAAGGCAAATACAAAGCGGCCGCCGTACTGGATATGGCGATGCCGAGCATGGTTTTGGGAGTGGTTTTTTGTGATCGGTATCGACTGGACAGCGCTTTTTATGCCATGACCGTTACCGTAACAACCGCACTGAGTTTACTGACTTTGCCGTTTTGGCATAGTGTACTAATCAATGAGTTTTTAAAATGAATCCAACCCTGGAAATCTTCTCTCAAGGCGAAGAAATTGTCACCGGCCAAACCGTCGATACCAATGCCGCCTGGCTGTCACAACAAGCCGTTGCTTGCGGCTTTACGGTAACACGACATACTGCCGTAGGCGATAAACTGGATGACTTGGTTGTTTTACTACAAGACATAGCACAGCGAGCCGATTGTTGTATTTGTACCGGTGGCCTGGGGCCTACCAGTGATGATTTGACCGCCGAAGCCGTTGCGCGTGCTTTTAACCTGCCCCTGCAATTTGACGCTATTGCTTTTGAACAAATTAGTCGTTTTTTTGTAAACAGAAACCGAACCATGCCCGCCTCAAATCGAAAGCAGGCCATGCTGCCTCAAAGCGCTGAGCGTATCAAAAATGACTGGGGCACTGCACCTGGGTTTTCACTGCATTACGGACGCTGCTGGTTTGTAT